>JAOUKJ010000680.1 GCA_029882675.1 Cyclobacteriaceae bacterium | reverse complement strand
TACCGCATCAATTTCAACGTGTTTATACCCGTAACTTTCAATATTTTTAGCCTTATACAAGCTGGAATTTCTGAGAAGAGGTTGTGTCATGTGGAGCTGCTTGATATGCTCCGGGGCCTCTTCCAGAATGTTTGGTCCATGACCAATTTTAGTAAATAATGACATGACCAACCGCTCCCTGATCGGATCGATAGGTGGGTTACTTACCTGTGCGAAAAGTTGCTTGAAGTAGGTCGATATATGTTGAGTTTGTCGGGACAGAAAGGATGGAGGTATATCTGTACCCATACTGCCCACAGGTTCAATGGCAGTTTCAACCATTGGACCGATAATAACCTTCAGATCCTCATAGCTATATCCATAGGCCAGCTGCCTTTTTTTCAGGGATATTTCATTCAGTGCATAGTCCAGACTCATGTCCGTAGGAATGAGTCTCAGCTTGTCCCTGTTTCTCCGTATCCACTCATCGTAGGGCTTGTTGCCACATACTTCTGCTTTAATTTCATCATCATACTTCACACGACCCTGCTCCAGGTCTACGATCAATATTTTTCCGGGTTGCATCCGTCCCTTTTCCACGACGTCTGCGGGATCCACCTTCAAAGCCCCGGCCTCAGAGGCAAGAATCAGGCGGCCAGATTTGGTAATGCAATAACGAGAGGGGCGCAGTCCGTTTCGATCGAGGGTTGCTCCAATTTCACGGCCATTGGTAAAGACCAGCGCAGCGGGGCCGTCCCACGGCTCCATCAATGCCGAATGGTATTTATAAAAAGCCTTACGTTCTTTATCCATCAACTCATTGTGCTGCCAGGCTTCAGGCACCAGCATCATCATGACATGTGCCAGTGGCCTTCCGGCAAGGGCGAGCATTTCCACGAGCGCATCCAGATTGGCCGAATCGGAGTGGGTCTTGTTGGTGATGGGTAAAAGCATCTCCATTTCCTCCTCAGTGAAGTTTACGGATTTCATGACCGTCTCCTTCGATTTCATCTTGTTCAGGTTACCTCTGATGGTGTTGATCTCACCATTATGTGCCAGGTATCTGAACGGTTGTGCGAGTTTCCAATTCGGGAAAGTATTGGTAGAAAAGCGCGAATGTATAAGTGCCAGGCCTGTTTTTACCCGCGGATCACTCAGGTCTTTATAAAAGGGTTTGACCTGGTCTGTCCTCAACTGTCCTTTGTAAACAAGGGTACGGTTTGAAAAGCTGGGCACATAAAAATCCCCATTGTTCCCTGGCACATTGGCGCCTATATAATGTGAAGTATAATTACGCAGGACAAATAATTTGCGCTCAAAATCATCCAGCGACAGGGACTTGTCTTTATGTGCTACAAAGACCTGCTCGATATCGGGTTCTACCAGCGTTGCCCCCTCTCCGGGTACCGTCTTATCCACGGGTACTACCCGGTATCCCAACAACTCAAATCCCAGTTTGTCGATATGTGTATTTAAAATGCGTCTGCACTCTTCACGCACTTCCGGATTTTTCGGAAAGAAAAGCATACCAACACCATAGTTTCCCAATGCAGGCAACTCAATGCCATGATCCGTGCATTCGTCCACAAAAAAGTCGTGTGGTATTTGTATCAGCACACCGGCTCCATCACCTGTATTTGGATCGCTACCTCTACCACCGCGATGCTCCATTCTCTCCAGCATGGTGATGGCATCGCTTAAAATATCATGTGTTTTTTCACCATTGATATTGGCAATACATCCTATTCCACAGGAATCATGTTCCATTTGTGAGGAGTATAACCCAATGTTTTTTTCCTTTATCATAACTGCTTCTTAATCGCCCGGGATGACCCTATCCGCGAAGGGGTATCATTTTGAGGTCGCGAAGGTACGAAATTATTTGAAATTTTTCATTTCCTATTTTTCATAAAAAACCCCTTTTTTTTGAAAATGCAGTAAGAAAAAAGAGCGTTTACCGCCTAATTGCGAAAATAGTCAATTTATTCTCTATCCAATTATAAATAAAGAATACCTCAGGAGATCCTAAGCGCCCTGACCATCTGAATCTTTGGGGGAGGACCCGGTAAAGTTTCCACCTCAAAACCAACCGCTCGCAGATCCCTTTTCAATTGTCCCCGGGCCGAATATGTCACCAGCGCACCGCCATTCTTCATTGAACGAAACACTTTTTTCAACAATAGTGGGTGCCAAATATCCAATTGCCTGGAGGGGGCAAAGGCATCAAAATAGACGAGGTGGTATCTGTCATTATCCAGCAACACATCCTGTAGCGTTGTTCCTTTTTTGTGCAATCCAAACCGGGAATGTATGGGGCAGTCAGTTTCCCAGGCCACGCGATGTATTTTATTAAATATCCCGGCATGACCTCGCTCAACG
>JAOUKJ010000117.1 GCA_029882675.1 Cyclobacteriaceae bacterium | reverse complement strand
ATTACAAAGCAATGTGGTGACCTGGAATGACTCTTTTGGCAAGCACAATGTCAGTGCCCTGGGCGGTACGGAGGTCATTCACCGCAAGGTGCGCTCCTCAAGTGTAGAGGGTCGACTGTTCCCCAGTGATGATTTTACCTACATTACCTCTGCGGGAATAGTTGATCAAGGCAGTTCCTTTATTTCGGAAAACAGCCTGTTGAGCTTTTTATCTGAAGGGAAATACGATTATGAAGGTAAGTATTTCTTTTCAGGCACTTTCCGTGTCGATGGGTCATCGCGTTTTGGCCAGGGCCGTCGTTTTGGATACTTTCCTTCGGCTTCAGCAGGGTGGCGTATTTCTTCCGAGAGTTTCATGGAGAAATACACTTTTGTTGATGAGATGAAACTGCGCATGAGTTTTGGATATACCGGTAATGAACGGATAGGCAACTTCGGTTATTTCGGCACATGGTCTGCCTCGACATACAGTGGAGCATCCGGTACAGGACCAGAAGGTGTGGGAAATCCTGAGCTACAGTGGGAACGTACTCGTGAAGGCAATGTGGGATTGGATATTTCCTTTTTTACCGGGAAGATACAAGTCACCCTGGATGCTTATGACAACTTTACTGATAATTTATTGCTCGACCGCCAACTGCCATATACCACGGGCTTTGCCAGTGTCACGGGTAATATTGGAAATGTATCCAACCGAGGTATTGAAATGAATCTTTCTACGGTAAATCTCGATGACAAACTTAAGTGGCGTACCAGTTTTAACCTCAGTCGCAATGTCAATAAAGTTGTGAGTCTGGCCGATACCCTACCCATCTACAGAGGTTATGGTGCCAGTGGTGCCAGCGCCACATCGGTGGTGCAGGTGGGTCAGCCCCTGGGTACTTTCTGGGGGCTGGAATTTCTGGGTGTGGATCCCGCTACGGGCGATGCCATTTACAGTGACATCAACGGGGATGGCACCATAAATGATGACGATGCTACCGTACTGGGTAATGCTCAGCCGTTCTTCATAGGGGGGCTTACCAATACGTTCGCCTACAGGGATTTCGACCTCAATATATTTTTCCAGTTTTCCTATGGAAACAAATTACTCAACTTTAGTAATACTGCCCTGGTCAATACCGGTGAGGATATTGAGAATAATCAATCGGTCATTGCCTTAAAGCGCTGGAGGGATCCGGGAGACATTGCCAGTGTGCCGCGTTATGAATTGGGGAACACCTATAATAACCGGCACAGTAGCCGATTTATCGAGGATGGTTCCTATTTAAGAATTAAAAACATATCGTTGGGCTATAATGTCCCTTTAAAATGGATCACCAAACTACACCTGAAAGGGGTGAGGGTTTACGCTTCCGCAACTAATTTACTCACACTGACAAATTATTCAGGGGGTGATCCCGAGGTCAGTACATTGGATGGTTCAACATCTGCACAGGGAACGGATCTGTTTACATTACCTCAGGTGAGGACATTAATGATGGGGGTAAGATTTAAATTATGAAAAACAGGCTGATCATACTGACCATGATAAGTACCCTGTTCCTGGGGTCTTGTGAAGAATTGTTGGAGCCACAACCTGTAGCATTGCTTATTGATAACCTCGCGCTCAATGAGGCCAAAGATGTACCCTCTGTACGCGTTGGTTTATATGCTTCTTTTCGGTCTATCGCTTCGCCAAAGGTGCTGGCTGGAGATTTTACGGCAGACATGCTCATCCATAATGGAACGTTCAGCCAGTACCGTGAAATGAGCAACAAGGAGATCACACCCTCCAATGCCACAGTCGCTGCGCTTTGGGGAAATATCTATGGTACGGTCTATGTGGCCAATTTTATCCTGGAGAAATTGCCTGATCTTTCCGGAGTGGAAAAAAGCATACGGGAGCAGGTATTGGCAGAAGCCCACCTGCTGCGGGGTTATGCTTATTTTGTAGGGATCACTTCTTTTGGTAAAATGCCGCTGGTCACCACGACAGACATTACCATCAATAAAAATATTTCACGTTCCGGTATTGAGGAAGTGAAAAAGTTGATATTGGATGATTATAATTATGCACTCAATTACCTGCCCGAAACATCCATCAACGCGGCATTCGCTTCAAAAGATGCCGCCCGGGCAGCCTTTGCCAGGTTTTACCTGTATTCCGGACAATGGGATAAAGCAGAATTATATGCAGATGCCGTGATTAAAGGCGAAAACTATCGACTCGAAGACGACTTCCTTAAAGTCGTTTTCACGGATTTCACCAGCGAGGCCATTCTGGAAGTAGGCTATTCCGCAGCAGATGATCCCGGTACCAGTAGCACGGGGCTCAATAACCTGTTTTTAGGCCGACGGGAGATTATTCCTTCAAATGAAGCGATCTTCACGTTAAGTTCTGATGAGTCTGGCGACCGCTTCTATTGTATTAGTTTTAGTTTCGATAACCTGAATGGTACCGACAACGGCTGGTCGGTGGCCAAATATGGCACCGCCGATGAAGACAATAACAACATCATCGTTTTCCGTCTGGCCGAGATGTACCTGATTCGGGCAGAAGCAAGGGTGGAGCAAAACAACCTCATAGGGGCAGAAGAAGATATTAATGTTTTACGCACGCGTGCTCAGGCTCCTGCGGTAACAGCCATTAGTCAGGCCCAAATGCGTGAAGTGATTGAAAAAGAGCGTCTTTATGAGCTGGCTTATGAAGGCCACCGGTGGTATGACCTGATCAGAACAGGAAGGGCCCCGGTGATTATGCCGGCTTTTTCAGCCAATTGGAAAGATTATTATAATGTATGGCCGGTGCCACAACGAGAGATGCAAATAAATCCAGGGCTGGTGGGCGATCAAAATCCGGGATATTAGGTATGGGAAGGAACAGTATATACATATTGCTATTATTAACAGGCCTGTTTCCGGCCTGCGAGGAGGATGAGACCTTCTTTGAAGGGCCCTTTCATGTTCGGTTCACAGAAGAGATTATACAGGAGCTGGAAAGCAATACGGCCGTGATACCGGTATCTGTACATTTAGTAGGGCCACAAAGGGGTGAAAACATCAGAATATCGTATTCCATCTCAGGCGATGCACGTGAAGGTGTGGATTATGAAATTGTAGGTGATCGGGGCATTGTCGTCATTCCCCGTAATGAAAGTTTCGGTTTCATCGACGTGAAACTGATTAATAACAGCAACAACATACTCGAAAAGCACAATATTGTATTTAATCTGGAGTCTGTCAAACCCACCGATCTGGATATTGGCTTTGGATCGGGTGTGAAGGCCGGTAAAGAAATGACCTTCACGATTATAGATGATTGTATCCTGGGTGGAAGTTACACGGGTACACACGAGATTAATGATCCGCCGGTGGAAGGCATTCGGATCAGCAGTACAGATTGTATAAAATACAGATTGGAAAACTGGGATATCAGCATTTTTTCTTTTCCCGATGTGCGTGACTTGTTTTTTACCGACAATGGGGATAATACACTCAATATCCCGGAACAGGATGAGGAAACCCTGCCAACGGAGTTTGCCACGATCAGGGGAAATGGAGTAGTAAATCCCGTGACAAGAGAAATTACGTTTAATATTGAACTTATGGATATTGAAGGATCGCCTGTGGTCACCTTAAAATACATACCGGAATAAGGCCATGAGACTACTATTTATCATATCGTTTATTGCAACGCTCATCGCCACAGGGTGCCGGGAAAAATTTGAGCCCAAGCCGTTAGAATACTCCAAACTGCTCACGGGCGAAAATTCCAAATCCTGGCAAATGATCGGGATACAGTTCAGGGAAGCAGGAAAGGCTTCTGAGAGTTATGAACTGCCCCTGGACGATTGTGTTTTTGATGACCTGTATATTTTTTATGCAGATGAAAGCAGAACCTTTGTGATTGACGAGGGGGCAAGTAAATGCGATGATGCCGACCCACAGATTTACCTCACAGATAAGTGGGCCATGATCAATGCTTCTGCCACGCTGGAATTTACCATTCCCATACTCGCCGGTTTCCCCCTACCCTATATTGTAAAAGAACTTAGCGAAAGCAGGCTTGTCGCTGAAATATATTTCAATGATGACAAAATGAGCTACAGAATGATTTTCAAAGCTGTAAAATCCGATTAGTATATGAGGTGGAAGAAATACATATTGTCAGGGTTTATCATATGTTTACTATTTGTGATGGGCAGAGCCCAGAATTTTACCCCGGAGAGCCCCGGGCCCATACCACCCATACGTACTTGCGCAACCATGGAGCAGGATAGTCTGCTAAGACTAAAATTTCCGGAAATGGGCACGCTTGATGAATTTGAAATTGCAGTGCAACACAAACTGGCCGAAATGGATCGGAGGCAGGCAGCGGGAAGGTTTGAGGCCGTACTCATCACTATTCCCATCATTTTTCACGTCATACATAACGGAGAGCCCATTGGAGAGGGCACTAATATCAGTACTGAACAGGTACAGGCACAGATCGATGTGCTCAATGAAGACTTCCGGCGTTTGGCCGGAACCAATGGATTTAACAGTCATGTGGATGGCGCAGATATTGAAGTCGAATTTTGCCTCGCTACGGTGGATCCAAGCGGAAATGCCATGAATGAGGCGGGCATTAATAGGATACAAGGTACTAAACAAGCCTGGACCCGCGAGGCCATTGAAGGCGAACTTAAGCCGCTCACCATTTGGAATGCCAATTATTATTATAATGTATGGACGCTTAAGTTTGATACGAAAGATCAGTTACTTTTGGGTTATGCCCAGTTTCCAAGCGAATCCGGATTAAATGGCCTGCCCATAAGCGGTGGACCGGCTTCCACGGATGGTGTGGTGCTAAAGTATTCGGTAGTGGGCTCTGCACAAAAAGGAAGTTTTCCGGTGATGCAGGCACCATACAATCTGGGGCGTACGCTGGTGCATGAAACCGGCCACTGGCTCGGCCTGCGACATATATGGGGCGATGGACCCTGCAATGCGGATGATTTTTGTGATGACACCCCCCTGGCGGCTGGCCCAAACAGGGGATGTCCCACCGGTGCTGCCTCATGCAATTCTTTGGATATGATCCAAAACTATATGGATTATACCGATGATGCTTGTATGAACATCTTCACCAAAAACCAAAAAGCAAGAATTCTGGCTGTGCTTGAACTCAGCCCACGAAGGGGTATTTTGCAAAATTCTACCGTATGTGGGCAGATTGTTGCAGATACACCGATAGCTAATTTTACGGCTGATAAGACCGACATCCTGTTGGGGGGCACAGTGAAGTTTACGGACCTCTCGTCCAACTTCCCCAAAACCTGGGCCTGGTCTTTTGAAGGCGGTGAACCTACCGTGTCTGTAGACCGCAATCCGACGGTGACTTATAATCAATCAGGTACCTATAAAGTGTCTTTAATCGCCGGTAATGACATAGGTGTAGATACACTTGAATTTTTAAACTATATCAATGTCTCTGATCAGGGACTGTGCAACAGCCTGAGTAATTTTAATGGAGGTACACCCAGCTTGTTGCGTCCTGCAACGGGCGAGACGGGATTTATCGCCGGACATAATTCGTTGCAGCACAAGGCAAAGTCAGAATTTTTTAACAACGGACAAGGCTATGTTGAACTGAGTGGAGCTCGGGTGCGTTTTGGTTTTGCGCTGGGTGCCAGTGAAGACGCAACCGCCAAAATTGTAGTTTGGAACGCCCTGGGTCCGCAGAATGCTCCTGCACGTGTTCTGGAAGAAAAGGAAGTACTCATTAAGCAAATACAAGCTGATATTGCCGCCAACAGGCCAACAGAAGTCTTCTTCGACAGAAGGGTGCCTGTCTTTTTAGGCACGTCGTTTCATGTGGGCATAGAACTGACCTATAATGGCGACTCCCTGGCGCTGATCACTACACAGGATGGACAGGCTACAACACAGACTTCCTGGGAACAGGACGCAGAAGGGATTTGGTCGCCTTATTCCCTGTCATGGGGGCTGGATGTAGCGCATGATATCACTCCTGTGGTAGGTATGAAGCCCTCTGTACATATAGCGCCTTCAGACCTGGTGGTTTATCCCGGTCATGAGGTCACATTAAATGCCTCAGGGGCCAGTATTTTTCAGTGGAACAGTGACGATGGGGAAATCAACGACGCACTGGGTCCACAGATCAGGGTGCATCCCCGCACAACCACAACATATACTTTAACGGGCTCGGGCATTGATCTGTGCGATGATCAGGTGACCCTGACCATATATGTGAAAACACCTCCATTGGGCACAGAAATTCTGAGTGGTGAAGATATAAAACTGTTCCCCAACCCGGCAGGGCAGGAACTAAACTTTATTCTTGAAAACAACAAACGCGGGGTACTAAATGTCATGATGTACAACAGTCTTGGCCAACTTGCCCTGGAGCACACTTTTTACAAACAGATGGAAACCTTTTCTCATCGTTTTAACCTGCAGGGTTTTAATCCCGGTGTTTATGTGCTTGTGGTAGACATGGACGGCTATATAGTCCGGAAGAAAGTTATGGTCAGGTAGGATATAGCCTTCCGGTGATTTAATAATCAAGTATGGTCTGTAAATTGTGGAAGAAATTTTCTCCAAAAAACAGCATAATTAGCCTTCCACCTTGTAAGTTTGCATCGGAAAACTGTGGCCATTGGCCTTTATCATTAATCACAACAACTTTTCAATGAAATATCTGGAACAAACTATGCGTTGGTACGGACCCGGAAATGATGTCGTTTCGCTGGAAGACATCAGGCATTCGGGTGCCACTGGAGTAATCACGGCCCTGCACCACATCCCTACCGGTGAAGTGTGGCCCCTCGATGAGATCATAGCGAGAAAGAAAGAGGTAGAGGCCGCCGGACTCAGGCTTTCAGGCATTGAAAGTGTTAATATACACGACAGCATTAAAACCGCCCATCAGGATCGTGATAAGCATATTGAAAATTACATCACGACCTTAAAAAATCTGGGAAAAGCCGGTATTGACATGGTGGCCTACAATTTTATGCCTGTACTGGACTGGACAAGAACAGACCTGCACTATGAAGTAGCCAGCGGAGCGCATGCATTGCGCTTCAACTTCTTCGCTTATGCAGCGTATGACCTGTTTATTTTGCAAAGACCTGGTGCTAAGGCAGATTATTCAGAAGAGCAAATACAAAAAGCCGAAGGGTTTTACAAAGGCCTTAATAACGACCAAATCACTTTGCTAACACAGACGGTCATGGCCGGTTTACCCGGAACCAAAGATGTGATTAGCAAAGACGAATTTTTTACCCGCCTGGACATGTACAAAGAGATAGGCCGTGATGAGTTGAAGCAGAATTTCAAGTATTTCCTGCAGGCCATAATTCCTGCCGCTGAAGAGGCTGGCGTAAAAATGGCGGTTCATCCGGATGATCCTCCGTTCCCGTTGTTCGGCCTGCCCCGTATTGTATCTACTGCTGCCGATTATGATGATCTGCTGGGTTATGTGGATTCGCAATCGAATGGGTTGTGTTTCTGTACGGGTTCTTTGGGAGCCCGGCCTGACAACGACCTGCCTGCGATGATTGAACAATATGGGAGTAAAATCAACTTCCTGCATATAAGAAATGTAAAACGCGAAGGCGATGGCAGCTTCCACGAAGACAATCACCTGGAAGGCACCACCGACATGCCAGCCGTGATGATGGCCGTTATCAATGAACAGATTCGCAGAGAAGAAGCGGGCAGAGAAGACGTTGGTATGGTCATGCGCCCGGATCACGGGCATCAAATGCTGGACGACCTGGCCAAAGATCCACACCCCGGTTATGGTGCTATTGGAAGGTTGAAAGGATTAGCTGAATTGCGCGGTCTGGAAACGGGTATCCGAGCTATGATGGGCCTGTAATCATTATTTTGTTGTTCGCCATTGGCGAACAACAAAATTACATATCGATGTATTCCCTCATCCACAACTCGATAGTCAATAATTCATAAAGCTGGTAGGCAAAATCGTGCCTGCCGGATTTATTATCTTTAATCATTTGCTGAACCATTGCGGGATTAAACATCCCTCTTTTCTTCAGGGTGTCTTCAGACAACAGGTCACCGACCATTTCTTCCAGATCGCCCTTCAACCAGGATCGGATGGGTGCATTAAACGAGGCCTTGGGCCGGTATATAATCTCTTCGGGCAGATATTTCTCAGCTGCTTTCTTGAGCAGATATTTTGACTTCTTATTATGAAATTTTAAGTTTCCCGGCAGCTGCATCGCAAATTCGGCCACTTCCTTATCAATAAATGGTACGCGTACTTCTACCGAAGCGGCCATGGAGGCCCGGTCGGTATAGGTTTGGTTCAGGCCGTTCATAAAATATGCAATGTCCGTATTGCACATCTGGTTGATCAGGTCATTCTCATAGCCCGATGTAAACCGATGGTTATGTTCACTGATCAAAGTTTCCACTTCCTGAGAAACATCAGGCGTGAACATGTTATTCAGTTCTTCGGGCGAATAATATGAATAACTCCGCAAGTAGGCATCTGGAGCGGGTAAATCGGCGAAAGTCATAAAACGCTTGGACCAGCGGCCCAGCTTAAAACCCTGTTGCAGTAGCATCACCGGAAGTTGATCCACCCCCATTTTTATCACTTTTTTTGCACTGTCAGGCAGGTTTCTGAACCGCATAGCCATGAGTATGGCCTTGTGTCGCCGGTAGCCAAGGAAAAGCTCATCGGCGCCCATTCCGGAAAGCAACACTTTAACTCCCTGATCACGGGCGGCCTGGCATATCAGAAAGGTGTTGATGGCCGCCGGATCGCCGATGGGTTCATCCAGTGTTCTCACCATGGCCGGCAGCTGATCTACGATAGCTGAGCTGATGAGAATTTCATGATGGTCAAACCCAAACTGATCGGCCACCTGCCGGGCGTATTTTTCATCTTCAGGCATTTTCTCTACCTGCTTATCTTCTGCACGTGTAGCGATCGTATAGGTAGAAAGGTTCTTATTATGTTTCGCGGCCAGGGCACTGATGAGGGAGGAGTCCAATCCGCCACTAAGAAAAGCACTCACCGGCACATCGGCTACCATGTGATGAGCCATGGTATCCTGCAATATTGCATCGAGTTGCTCCAGGGCCTCATTTTCCGACAGGTCATTTACCTGCCAGGCAGGTGTATAATAGGCGGTCATCTCAACCTTGCCTGCGGGATCAACCGTCATATAATGGGCAGGGGGTAATTTTTTTAACGAAGTGAAAACCGATTCATTGCCCGGTACCCACACAAAATTCACTGCCCCCACCATGGCTTGCAGATTGATATCTTTTTTAAAATCCGGTAAAAGGGTGAGTGTCTTTAACTCGGAGGCGAAGGCAAATCCTCCTCCCGATGTAGTATAAAATAAAGGTTTGATGCCGAAGTGGTCGCGGGCCAGAAAGAGTTCCCGCTTTTGCAGATCATAAATTGCAAAGGCAAACATACCCCTTAATTTGTCAAGGGCCTT
>JAOUKJ010000679.1 GCA_029882675.1 Cyclobacteriaceae bacterium | reverse complement strand
AAGGTCTTTTCGGCCTTTGTCACTCCACTTCATCAGAAGCCCTGATCAACCGGGCACTTAAATCCGGGTCGGCCATATCTTTGTCCAGCGGGAACATTGGTCGATTTATTTTTTTATACCCCAACCTTTCCAGGTCCTGATCCACCCCTCCGGGAGTCAGGGCCATAGTCCAGTCGCCGCGCATATTATAGAGCTCGGGCACAAGGTAGCCGATCTTCACTACGACAATGGCTGCTTCGCGCGGATTGAGTCCCAGACGTGTAAAGTCTGCTTCTTTATGATAAGGTTTCCGCTTTTTGGTTACAATTACGTGCAGGCTTCCCACCCTTACCACTACTTCGGTCTCTGCGTGGACATCGCCATGTTCAATGGCCGTAATGGATCCGGAGAGCTTCACAGGGGGCGCGTAGCGGTCATCGATGGATGCACCGGCAAAACCCTCCACAATTCCTCCTACACCGGCTTCTACAGCCTTGATTACAAACTCCGGCCCGGGTATAGAGGCATAGATCAACGAAGGCCCTTCGGCCGATTGAAACTCTGGCCGGTTCAGCAGTTGTTGCAGGGTCCAGGTCACATCCCCGGCCCCACCTGCTGTGGGGTTATCGCCCATATCACTGATCATATAGGGCTGCTTATCACTTGCCAGGGCTCTTTTCAGGCTTTCCTCCAGGGTGGCTGTAGGAGCTACAAAATCGAACGCATTCCTGACTTCCCAAAAGCTATTAGCCAGTTCCTCCGCTGTTTTAGTCACCTTTTCCTGATCATCGCCCGTCACCATCACCACCGCATGATTGCGGGGTTCATCAGCCCAGGCATAACCCACCCAGATGGCGGCGTCAATCACACCTTCCTGAGCCGCTGCCGGGCCCACCCTGGCATATAGGCTTTTAGCCGGTTCTATCCGTGTACTTGTCTTTTCACCCGGCAAGAGTACAGGCACAGGAATCCAGGCCTTGTATTTCGGTTTACCCATTCCGTTTTCCAGTCGTTCCAGAAGGTTATCTACAGCCCTTTTTTTCGATTCCAGGGCATCTTCATGCGGAGCCATGCGGTAGCATGTGATCAGGTCAGTGTTTTCTGCCAGACGTCGTGAAACATTTCCATGCAGATCCATCGAAGTGGAAATAAGCACATCCTTTCCCACCACTTCACGTACCCTGACGATAAAGTCCCCTTCCGGATCCTCCAGGCCCACTACACTCATGGCTCCGTGGATATCAAAAAAGAGTCCGTCGTATGGGCCATTTTCTTTGAGCATGTCTAGCGTCTTTTTTACCAGGGATTCATACGCTTCTCTTGTCACAATACCACCGGGCAGGGCATGACCCCGAAGCACAGGCACCCAGCTGGCTCTTTTCCGGTTCAGGGAGTCCGGGGACAAAAACGGATAATAGGTAAACACTTCCTCACCCACACGGGCATGAAAAGCCTCTTCATGGGTGACGGCCGGGGAGAAAGTACTGGACTCAATAGCCAGGCCGGCTATGGCTATTCGGGGAAGTGGTTTTTCAGCCTCATCGGCGACGGGTTGGCTGCACCTGAAAGCAGCGAATAGCAAGAGTAAAATGAGGTATATTTTCTTCATGGTAATTGCAATTTAAATACATAAAACCCGCATGGGATGCCTAACCTGAATAATTCAGGCTAAACTCCAAAGATAGAAAAAATTAAATCAGAAGAAGTAAGCAAACCTCACCTACCCCCGATTTCCCTACTCTGCATACCTGCTCTGATATTGGTTTCCGGCCAAATGGCAGTAAGCTTTTTTTCGTGAAAAACAATATGCATATTGCAATTCAATCTACTATAAAAGGGATATCATGATCGCATCAGGAAAGACAATCAATCATTCAATACTCTTCGTACTAATCGCTTTTACACTATTCAATTGTAATTCACCCTCGAAGCCGGCCGATGAAGGAACCCATGAAACCATCGTTGAAGGCCCTTACTTTGGCAACGGCTTTCGTAACGGATGGGCCGACCAACAATCGATTGTGATTTGGACCAGGCTAACGACCATTCCTGATTTAAACCAATCGGGCGTTCATTTTAAAGAATTAAACAAAAACCAACGTGATTCGCTGGATAAATCAGCCGATAAGGAAGCCATCCATAAAGCTCAAATTCCGGAAGGATACACCCTGGATCAAATGGATGCCTCTTGCCCAGGCTCAAACGGAGAAGTAAAACTCACCTATTATCCTGTAGGCAAACCTGAAAGCAAAGTAGAAACGAGTTGGAATGCTGTAGACCAATCAAAAAACTTCACAAAGCAATGGCAACTTAATGACCTTAAAGCCAATACTTCCTATGCCGTGAGTATACAGGCAAGGAAAGATGGGAATTCGGATGTATCTGATACCATTGA
>JAOUKJ010000675.1 GCA_029882675.1 Cyclobacteriaceae bacterium | reverse complement strand
CGACTTGCTATTCTTTCCTTTAGAACACACCTTAAAACGATAGATCTGGCAGTGGAAGTGATAGAAAATGCGGTATTTGAATTGAATAAAAAGCAGTAAATATTTATTTATTGTACTTATTATTTTTTTTTGTTAAATAATAAAGCTATGTTTATTAATTACAGGTGGGTAAGGAGCTATTAATAAAAATTAACAAAACCAATTGACCTGTAGTTATGCCGAGTAACGAGAGAAAATATTTTCACGAAATCAGCCAGGAAGAAATTTCGAAAATTGTACAAAGCAAGTTGACTGAAGATGAGATTAAGGCTGCTTACCGCGCACCGGACTGGTGTAGTCTGGGAGATGGCGCTTTTGAAACCCTTTTTGGATGCTTTTCACTCAGGGACTCCCGCCCGGATGGGCTCAGACAGTATATCGGTAAGGAATTTTGCAATATGTGCGTTTATTATAGGCCAGAAAGCAATTCAATTAAATGAAAAAGGCTGTAAGCCTTGAAGGGCCACAGCCTTTTTAAAGTTGAGAAACCTGTTAAAGGTATTTTTATCAGACAGAAACCGGATTAGCAAAATGCTTTGTTACCATTTCCTGAAATTTTTCAACCATCAGTGGTTTTTCAATAAATTCAGAAATATCACTAAATTCTTTTACCTGCTTTCTGTCGTTTTGACTTATTGATGATGAAAACATGATCAGAACAATTTTGTTTTTCAGCTCTTCATTTAATTTTTCATATTCCAGCATAAAATTCCATCCATTTAGAACAGGCATGTGAATATCGAGCAGGATGAGCCCTGGAATAGGTTTTGCACCCTGATCGGCTTCACTCAGGAATGAAAGAGCTTCATTTACACTTGTTACTTTGTGAATGCTGGCTTCACACCCAGATAGTTCAATCACAGACCTTGTTATAAACTGATCAACTTCATTGTCATCGATGATTAATATATTTCTTAGTTCATTTTCCATATTTGTTCAATTCTTTCACTTTTTATGACTATTACCAACTAACAAAGAGTGACCGCGTAAACGATCCAATTTGCATATTACAAATGTACGCGGTATAGCCACACGTTAAAAGCCATAGCTTACAGTATTATTGTGTGTGTAAGATTTCATCTCATTGACAATAATTCATTGAACAGAAATGGTACAGCGCTTTCGGTGCTTGCGCAACTTTCTTTTGTAGATATCGCTTCTTTTTTCTTTTTTAGAGGCATTAAGCCCTTTTTCGAACAATTCTCTTCTGCCAAATGGGTATGGAAGTTAAAAAACATGGATGGGAAGTCACTTTCAATTGATTTTAAGTCTTTTCACTGATCTGGTGAAATAATTAAAACACATTTCGCAAAGAAATTCTTACCATGTAATGCCAACAACCAGACTGATAGGTTGGTAGCCCTTTAGCGATGTTAGGTTAGTGAATATGACAAGCCTATGCCATAAGTGTCATCACAATTCTTCGGCTACCTCCATAATCGCGGTGCTCACAAAGGTAAATTCCTTGCCAGGTGCCCAGATTAAGCCGGCCATGCGTGACTGGTATCATTACCGAATTACCCAGTAATGAGGCCTTAATGTGAGCGGGCATATCATCCGGGCCTTCCATTGTATGACGGTAATAATGCGCATTTTCCGGCACCATCATATTGAAGTGCGATTCAAAATCCTCGCGTACGGTCGGATCGGCATTTTCGTTGAGGGTAAGACTGGCTGAAGTGTGTTTGATAAATACCTGAAGCATTCCTTTTTCCACTTCCCTGATTTCCGGAAACGCCTTTTCTACGGCACCGGTGATCAGATGAAAGCCCCTTTTAAAAGCCGGTAAACTGATTTCTTTCTGAAAAATCATGACTGCATTTTATTGTTTTTCAAAAGCGCCAATATCAGGCAGGCCAATTCGGGGATTTCCGTCATGGTCTTGCAATATACCCATATCCTTACCTTTATCAATGGCTGGCGAGTCCTGATCCAGATGATAGTCGTAATTGATCGGTGCCAAAAAGAGGGGATCATCGTTAAGGAGATTGTCATTCCCTCCAAACTGCTGACTTTTTAAAAGGCTGTTTTCAATCAGCAGGTTAAAAGCTTTCTTTCCACCGCTACTCACTAGCACCTCTTCGGGTAGTGTGCCCCACACGATGGAGTTCACCATAGTGGCTTTAAAGTCTTCTTCCAGCAAAGTGTTATCTTCCAGCAATACGTTATCGCTGAAAGTGACTACCGGCCCCACCCGGCTAAAGTCGAAGGTATAGTTTGAAAAAGTACAATGGGTATAGGTATAATTCCCTCCCGCCACATTGGCCACGCAACCCAGGTTACAATTGTTTATCAGTGTGTTGGTTGCAGCTAAGTCACTGGTATAGGTCACAATA
>JAOUKJ010000676.1 GCA_029882675.1 Cyclobacteriaceae bacterium | reverse complement strand
AAACAAACTGACGGCATATAAATCTGAAAATGGCGAAACATTATGGACAAGAGATCTGATGAAGGACTTTGATGCAGAAATGCCCATATACGGGTTTACTGAATCGGTACTCATTGATGGAGACAACCTTTATACCCGGCCGGCCGGCGGCAAAGGGTTTCAGGTATGTCTGAACAAAACCACCGGAGAGACCGTCTGGGTCAATAATGATATCCCGGGAAAATATACGTACAATTCTCCTGTACTTCACGACTTTGGAGGATACCGGCAGCTGATCAGCGCGAGTTCCAGTTGTTATTACGGGGTGGATACCAAGACAGGAAAATTGCTTTGGAAGGTCGATTTTGAAAACCAATATGGCCTGAACTGTGTTGATGCTATACCCCACAACGACCAGGTATTCATGTCCAACGGCGCCGGAGGTGGCAGTATGCTCATAAAACTGATTGCTTCCGGAGACAAGATAACAACTGAAAAGGTATGGTTTACGGACTTAATGGACAACTATCATGGTGGGGTTCTCTACCATGACGGCTATTTCTATGGTTCCGGGGACAGAAAACGGGGATGGTACGCTATTGAGTCAACATCCGGTGAGATCGTTTGGAGCGGACCGAAGAGAACGGGCTCGCTGACCTATGCTGACGGGATGTTATATCTCTATAACGACAATGGCTCTCTGCTTCTTGTAAAAGCCTCACCGGATAAGTATGAACAAACCGGTGAGCTTAAAATTCAGGGCAAAGGCCCCGGACCGCACTGGGCCCATCCGGTGGTATTAGGCGGCAGACTATATGTGCGATATGTTGATCAGTTGTTTGTTTATGATATAGGTAGCAAGTAATTCGCTGTAGTATTTGTTTTGCAAATGGTGTATTTAGAACAAGTGCCGGGGTGCAGGGCATACGTATTTAAACTGAAATGTTGTTGATGAAGAACACCAACAACGGGAGGGAAACATTTAAACATCAAACCAACATCCCCGTCTAAAAGATATTTTACCTTAATTTAACATAAAGACTTTGGCCATGAAACAATCTCCACTGGAACATGTCCTCACCAGCGCATACAAAGTAGAGATGATATCATTTATTGAAAACCATCCGGAGTGTGTAGATGAGGCCATCAACCTGGCGGTTTCAAACAAACAGCCCTATGCATGGCGGGCGGCCTGGCTTTTGTGGAGTTGTATAGAAGAAAACGATCTCCGGATCAGGAAATACATCGACCGTATTATTGAAACGCTGAATACCGTGCAGGATGGTCATTTACGAGAATTACTCAAAATCCTCCTGATGATGAAACTGAATGAGAAACAGGAGGGTCTTCTTTACAACTTGTGTGTCTCGGTTTGGGAAAAAGTCGGCAAAAGGCCTTCAGTCCGTTATACCGCTTTAAAAATGATGGTTAAAATAATCAAGAAATATCCCGAACTCCGCAGTGAACTCAATTTACTTACACAAAAAGAATACCTCGAAAGCCTGTCGCCCGGGGTAAAAAAATCGCTAATGAAGCTTTTGAAACAATTGCCGGAATAACGAAAACTTTGGTTTTATATGATGTGAAAAACTTGTGCAATAATGGGCAGTAAGGCTGGGGCTCAGTTCGTAAAAAGCATGGCTTGGAATAAATTTCGATTTTCAAATATTCAATTTTGATTTATGAATAATGTCCCCACGGTATTGACAACCACAACCCTCATTCACAATTATATTCCGAATTAATCAGCTCTTTATCAGATAGCCTGGTTTCATATTTCCCAGACATATGACCTACCAATGTACTGTGATTACCTCTACTTGAAAAAACCACCTTATTATTACGTGTTGAAATATACATTATATCCCCCAGTTCATACGCACCAGTATAGGATGTTCCCTCAAAAACAACAGTAGTATCATCGACATACTCAAACAGGCCAAATAGTGCATAATCCAGGCTAACAGCTATTCTCTTGTCCGTCCTCCTGCACTGTGTCAGATCCTGCTTATGTCTTAGAACATACCTCGCCCGTCTGCTACCGGGATTACTGAACACCTTGATAATTTTACCTTTAAATTCCAGGTCATATTCTTTTAACATGCACTCATACACTTTATTAACGGCCGCATCACCCTCTACCCAACCGATGTTCTTTATCACATATATGCTTATCGATACGCCCAATACTAAAAGAAACAGAAACAATAAGGCCATCTCTTTAATTAGTTTTCCATGCATTTTATGGTATTGTTATTATACTGAATCCAGGGTAATATCAACCGCAGGGTAATTAATCAATAAATCCGGATATAAAATCATGGCAACCGTTTTCAGGTTAAACGGTTTAGTGTTTTTAAGTCTCTAGAGGTAAAAAAAACACTAAACTGTCAAAT
>JAOUKJ010000677.1 GCA_029882675.1 Cyclobacteriaceae bacterium | reverse complement strand
ATAAGTAATGGAACTATTGGGGCCTTGACCGATCAGGGTGCCGGCGTTTTTAGTTTTGATATTACTGCCTTAGCCAATGGAACTGTAACGATTGATGTGGCAGCTGGTGCAGCGACAGATGCAGCGGGGAATTCAAGCCAGGCAGCAACACAATTTAGTATTGATGCAGCATTTTCTGCCCCCGTACCTGTGATCACATCCACAGAACCCAATCCTACGTCGAGCTCAATTATTCCGTTAACCATTGACTTTGGGGAAGTAGTTACGGGCTTTGATGTGACAAAGCTTGTCGTAAGTAACGCTACTCCAGGGGTATTAAACGACCTGGGAGGAGGGAAGTACACGATTAACGTTATCGCGATTGCTGAAGGACCGGTTACGGTAGATGTGGCAGCGGCAGTGGCACAAAATACATCCGGAGTCTTTAATGCGGCCGCTGTACGTTTCGCAATAACAATCATCAAAACCGGCCCAACACCGGTGATTACCAGTTTGGTTACCGGCCCGACAGGTCAGCTCCTCATTCCGGTAAAAATTGATTTTGGAGGAGAAGTGACCAGTTTTGATGTTGCGGATCTATTGGTCTTTAATGCCACGATGGGTACCCTGGCCAACCTGGGTGGTGGTTTATACAGTATGGATTTATTGCCCGGATCTGATGGTGTGGTCACGGTCGATATAGGAGCTGGTGCTGCGTTTGATCTGCTGAATAATAAAAGTCAGGCAGCCGTGCAGTTCGCTATTGATGTAGATGTTACCTCACCAAAACCCATCTTATCAACCACGCTTGCTGACCCAACATCAAGCGCATTAATTCCTGTTACGATAGACTTTGGAGAAGTTGTGTCTGGATTTGATGCTACAGATCTGGTATTATCTAATGGCACAGTTGGTCTGGCATTTGACCTGGGCGGGGGAGTGTTTAGTGCAGACATCACAGCCACAGGCGATGGCCCCGTGACCATAAACCTGCCAGGAAATATAGCACTGGACGCCGTAGGAAACAATAGCCTGGCTGCAGATCAATTGGCGATAATTGTTGACCGGAAAGGGCCTGTCCCGGTGATCACCAGTACAGAGGTAAGTCCAACCACAGCAATGACTATTCCACTGACAATAGATTTTGGAGAAGTGGTGACCGGCTTTGACGGAAGTGATTTAATCATAACCAATGCGGTGGCCGGATCCTTATGGGATCAGGGCAATGGTAAATTCGGACTGGATATTACCGCGGAAAAGCGAGGACCTGTAACAGTAAACATAGGAGGTGGTGCAGCTTCCGATCTGGTGGGTAATGCCAGTGTGGCTATGGATGCTCCCTTTACAATAGCCTTTGATCCAATACTTGGATTGGCCGAAGATGAGTTTAAGCAGGCCTTGAACATTTACCCCAATCCGGGTAGAGGCGTATTTTATATGAATTTCGATCCTGCCGTCTTTAAATCTGATGTGCTCATAAAGGTGATCGGTGTAAACGGCGCCGAAATAAAGTCCATGCACATTGAACCTCACCAGTTCAATAGGTTTATGCTGGATATGAGCAGTTTCGGGCCTGGATTATACATTGCAAATATTATGAATAATCAAGGACAGGTGATCACCCGCAAAAAAATTCAGGTTATTAATTAAAATACAACAACTGGCGCAGGGCCCCCGGCCCTGTGCCTGTGCCGCCTAAAAAAAACTCTAAAAAAACAGAAACCCATACTATTGCTTTTTATCCGCCCTCTTTATACATTTGCGCTGAGATTATCCCAGAATAACAGAAAATGATATACAATACAAAAAATAACACATATTGGTGGTGGCATTTGACAATGATTGACAAATGAACAGTTAATGTGTGACTAAAAAATTTTAAAAAAATTGGCCCGCTGTTCATGCGGGCTTTTTTATTGCAAAAAAACGGATCAATGAAAATTAAAATAACAACCCACCATACTCAAATGCTGTCAGATACGCTGACGCCAGTGAGTATTTACCTTCGTGTGCGCGATAGGTTTGCCGGCAGTATTTTGCTGGAAAGTTCCGATTATCATGGGCATGAAAACAGCTTTTCATACATCTGTTGTGGCCCCATGGCCTCCTTTCAATTAAGTGACGGAAAAATAAGCACCCGTTTGCCTGGACAGGAGGAAGTGTCCGAACCCGCCGGTAAAAATGTAATTGAGCGATTAAATGATTTTAAAAACACTTTTCAAACACAGCAGCATAGCTTTCCATTTATCCAGAGTGGTTTATTTGGATACACCGCTTATGATGCCGTCCGGTATTTTGAAGAAATAGCGATTGATGTATCTGGGAGTGAAATACCTGATATGATGTACCAGTTTTTCAGGTATGTGATTGTTGTAGACCACTTCAAAAACCAAATG
>JAOUKJ010000678.1 GCA_029882675.1 Cyclobacteriaceae bacterium | reverse complement strand
TAAAAGGGTGAGTGTCTTTAACTCGGAGGCGAAGGCAAATCCTCCTCCCGATGTAGTATAAAATAAAGGTTTGATGCCGAAGTGGTCGCGGGCCAGAAAGAGTTCCCGCTTTTGCAGATCATAAATAGCAAAGGCAAACATACCCCTTAATTTGTCAAGGGCCTTCTTTCCGTATATCCTGTACAATTCGAGCAGTGTTTCGGTATCGGAGGTCGTGATAAACGCTACCTGATGTTGCTTTTTAAGATCCTCACGCAGGGCCTTGTAGTTGTAGATCTCCCCGTTGAAAATAATGACCAGCCCGGCCTTTTCAAAAGGCTGGTTTGACCGGGGATCGGGATCAATAATGGAAAGCCGCTGATGACAGAGCAAGAGGTTATCGACCTTCATGCTACCCTGATAATCGGGTCCGCGATGTTGTTGTACCTGATTTACCCGTTCAGCAAAGCCTTCAGGCAGGTGATAGTTTAAAAATCCGGCTATTCCACACATGGGCGTAAAGGTAGGGGTATTTGCGGGAGAAAATATAACCGATCAATATTTATCGACGGGTTATATTTACTGTATTAATTCATTGCTATATTTAACCACCAAATACCTAACCCATGAAAAACTCATTTTTAATAATTTCACTGTTCATCGTGTTGGCATCCTGCGCTGACCAACCTACCAAAAACCAAAAATACCAACAATGGGCTCACTATCTGGGCGATCCGGAGCGGACTCACTATTCCACCCTCGACCAGATCAACAAGGAAAACGTAAGCCAGCTGGAGGTGGCCTGGGAATACCATAGTGGCGATGCTTCACCCAATACAGTGTTGCAGCACAATCCCATTATTATCGACAACGTTTTGTATGGTGTTTCCCCTGTGCTGAAGGTGTTCGCTCTCAATGCAGCCACAGGTGAAGAGCTTTGGGCTAATATGCCCGTGGAAAAAGGCCGGATTAACCGGGGGTTGCTCTATTGGGAAGACGGGGAGGATAAACGTATTTTCGCGGGAATAGACAAATATGTTGTGGCCTTCAATGCCAAAGACGGAACAGTAATCACTTCGTTTGGTAAGGAGGGAAAACTGGACTTAAAAGAAGGCCTGGGCCGGGATGTCACCACGGTGTCATTGGGTGTAACTACACCGGGCGTGATTTATAAGGACCTGATGATACAGGGTTTTCTCACCAGTGAAAGCCTGCCCGCGGTACCGGGGCATATACGGGCTTATGATGTGCGTACTGGTGAACAGAAATGGATATTTCATACCATCCCGCAACCGGGAGAGTATGGCTATGATACCTGGCCTGAAAATGCCTGGATGTATTCCGGTGGGGCGAACAATTGGGCCGGCATGGCCCTGGATGAAGATCGGGGAATCGTCTTTGTCCCCACGGGATCAGCCTCCGATGATTTTTGGGGTGGAGACCGGAAAGGTGAAAACCTGTTTGCCAATACGCTACTGGCTCTCAATGCGGAAACAGGCGAAAGAATATGGCATTTTCAGACTGTACACCACGATATATGGGATCGCGACCTGCCCGCACCCCCTACACTTATCACGGTGACGCACAATGGCCGGAAAATTGACGCAGTGGCACAAATTACCAAAACAGGATTCGTGTTTCTCTTTGACCGGGAAACAGGTGAGCCTTTGTTCCCCATTGAAGAGCGCCCGTACCCCGTTTCTGATTTATTTGGAGAAGAAGCCTGGGCCACCCAACCTGTACCCGTGAAACCCCCGCCATTTGCGCGCCAATCCCTCACGGCCAATGATATCAATCCCTTTTCCAAAGATCACGATTCGCTAAAAACGCTTTTTGGACAACTTGTACATAAGACCCTGTATGATCCGCTGACGAAACAAGGCACGATCATCTATCCCGGCACAGGCGGCGGGGGCGAATGGGGAGGAGCCGGCTGGGATCCGACAACGGGCCTGCTTTATGTCAACTCCAACGACATCGCCGTGGTGATGACCATGGTGGATATCCGGGAAGGATCAGCGAAGACGCGTTATGATCAGGGAAGTACGGTGTATAAAACCTATTGCATGGGGTGCCATGGGGCAGATATGAGGGGCTCCACACACTTTGGCAATGCACTGCCCCTGCTCAATGTCACCAACCGGATTACGCAGGACTCTGTTTTGCAGATCATGGCGCAGGGAAGAAACCAGATGCCGTCATTTAATTTCCTCACCGATGCCGAACGACAAGCCGTACTGGCCTTTTTATGGAAAGACACCCTGTCGGCACCGCTGGAAGGGGAGGCCACACGGATTGCCAATCCCTACCGGCATACGGGTTACAACCGTTTTAATGATTCAGAAGGTTATCATGGCCATACCCCGCCCTGGGGCACACTCAATGCCATAGACATG
>JAOUKJ010000674.1 GCA_029882675.1 Cyclobacteriaceae bacterium | reverse complement strand
AAACAGCCGCTTTTGAATATGCCGATGGCAAAATCCTGCAGTTTGAAGTACGCGGAATTTATACTGCGGGAGAAGACGACCTCAATGTGAAAATTGGAAACCTCTTTTACGGCACCGAAGGCTGGATGGAGGTGAATGGTGACACCTGGCGTACCTTTATGGGGCCAAAAGGTGAACCCGGCCCCAACTCAGAAGGAGATGGTTCAACTGATAAAGTGGTTGGATACCTGGCCGCCCCCGGAGGTGGAGGTCACTACAACAACTTTATTGCTGCCCTGCGTTCGGGTAAAAAAGAGGATCTGACCTGCGACATCCACGAAGGCCACCTCTCTACCTGCCTGCCTCACATGGCCAACATCTCCTACCGCCTGGGAAGTAAAACCCTGCATTTTGACGGCACCACAGAAAGGTTTACCAATGACGATAAAGCGAACACCATGTTGAAGCGTGATTATCGTGAGCCTTACGTTGTAAATGAGCAGGTTTAAAATTAGATGGCGTTAAAAATATGGGCCATCGGCTTTCCAAACCGGAAAAGCCGATGGCCTTTTATTTTCGCACTCAACAAAAGCTATAAAAACCGTTTATACAATAATTCCATTGGCATACTTGACTTTAAATACATATAAGTTATGTTTGCACAAGGGGAATTTTTAACGGTCATTTATATCTAAAAGAAGCTTTTTACGAATGAAAAGAAGAGATATATTAAAAAAAACAACGCTGGGAATCGGTGCAGCAATGACAGCACCCATTTTACCTGCTTTAATACAGGGATGTAACAACCCAAATAGCGCCATTACCTCTACCGCCTCCTGGGTGCCTGAAGCACTAAGCACGGAACAGGGAAACCTCCTCATTCACTTTATTGATGTAATCATACCCACCAATGACACCCCATCGGCCAGTGAAACAGACACGCACCATTTTATAGATTTTGTGGTCAAAGACGTGATGGAAGAAGGTGAAGCCAGGCAGTTTATTTCAGGCATTGACCAAATGGAAAAAGATTGCATCAACAAACACAACAAGTCATTCACATTATGTGATACTGAAACAAAAGTTGCGGTAATGGCTTCGGCCAAAGACAGTTCTTTCTTTAAAAGTTTAAGAAGTCTTACATACCGCGGATATTTCAGTTCAGAACAGGGACGCACACAAAATTATCAATATACGCCGATCCCTGGGAAATATGAACCCTGTATGGAGATGACAGAAAATAAAAGAATAGTGGGCAACCAAATTTAATCCTTTGAGAAATAATGGCAGACAGTAATACTTTCGATGCAATTGTAATTGGTTCCGGAATCACCGGAGGCTGGGCCGCAAAAGAACTTACAGAAAAGGGACTAAAAACCCTAGTACTGGAAAGGGGCAGAAATGTAGAACATGTCAAGGATTATCCCACGATGATGAAGGCCCCCTGGGAATTTAAATACAGGGGACTGGATACGCGTGAAGTAAAAAACAACTACCCCATTCAGTGCACAAATTATGCTTTCAGCGAAGCTACACAGCATTTTTATGTTAACGACAAAGAAAATCCCTATACTACTCCCGATGATCAGCCCTTTCGCTGGATCAGGGGATATCAGGTGGGTGGACGGTCATTACTCTGGGGACGTCAATCCTACCGCTGGAGCGATTATGAATTTGAATCGAACCTCAAAGACGGTGTAGGTGTTGATTGGCCCATTCGCTACAAAGATCTGGAACCCTGGTATGATTACGTAGAACAGTTTGTAGGCGTCAATGGACGAAAGGCAAATATCCCTCAGCTCCCTGATGGCAAATTCCTTCCCCCAATGGAGATGAATTGCGTAGAAAAAAAGGTAAAGGAAACCGTTGAAAAACAATGGCCGGGGCGCTTTATGACTGAAAGCCGTTCAGCCAACCTGACCAAACCTATTCATGGCCGGGGGGCCTGTCAGTACCGTAGCTTATGCGAACGCGGCTGTCCTTACGGCGCTACTTTTACGAGTAACAGCTCCACATTGCCGGCTGCAATGGCTACCGGCAATCTAACCCTTCGACCTCATTCTATTGTTCATTCGATAATTTATGACGAGGCCAAAGACAAGGTTACAGGCGTACGGGTGATTGATGCCAACACCAATGAAACCGTAGAATACTACGCCCGCGTGATTTTTCTTTGTGCATCAACCCTGAATTCAACACTCATCCTCATGAATTCGGCGACGCCCCGCTATAGCAATGGCCTGGCCAATTCCAGCGGCGTTTTAGGGCATTACCTGATGGATCACCACAAAAATGTAGGGGCAACAGGTACCTATGAAGGTTTTGAAAATGTGACCTCATTTGGTTTCAGACCCAACTCTGTGGTTATTCCACGCTTTCGCAACATCAATGAAAAGC
>JAOUKJ010000673.1 GCA_029882675.1 Cyclobacteriaceae bacterium | reverse complement strand
ACCCGGTGAAAAACCAGTGAAGGTTTCAATACCCGGCCCGCTGGAAATGATCTTTTCATCAGGATCGAAAACCAGGAAAGTTTGCAACTTTCCTTTTTCACGCTCTGGCGCCAAACTATTTACAATCATTATTAAACCCTTTTACTCTAAAAACCAATACAGACCACAACTTGTTTTACGACACGGCAAAATAAATTAAATAGATTATGTCCTTGAAATACTTATTCAATAAATCATTACATGCGTAAGTGAAACGTCACGTTCTTCTGCCATTCAGGATGTTAATGGATTTTTCGGGGTGAAATTTATGAAGAACGCGAATAGAAAGGCCAAAAGATTTATGGAATGGTGCAGAATGCTTTTTCAATTATTATATTAGCCCTTACTTTTAATCTAAATCCCGCTATAATGAAGAGATTATTATCTATAGGTATAATGAGCGCCATAGTTTTGATGATCATGGCCTCATGTAAGCAAAATAAAGAGACAAATGCTGAACAGGCTGAATATCCTGCTGTATTCCAAAAAGAAAACCTGGTGGCCTGGTGTGTTGTGCCTTTCGATAGCAAAAAACGAGGGCCTGTAGAACGGGTGAATATGCTGGACGAATTGGGAATAGAACGATTGGCCTGGGACTGGCGTACAGAGCATGTCCCCACTTTTGGGCAGGAAATTAAGTTGTTGACGGAGAAAAATATAAAGCTTCAGGCTGTTTGGATGTGGATCAATGGGGGGGATGGCCCATTAATCGATGATAGCAATAACAAGATTCTTGAGACATTGGAAAATAATAATGTGAGAACAGAGGTCTGGATGAGTTTTAATAATAGCTTTTTTGATGGATTGTCAGATGAGGACAAGCTGGATAAGGCCATCGAAGCCGTGTCGGTGATTAATGAAAGGGTTGATGTGCTGGGATGTAAACTGGCATTATACAATCACGGGGAGTGGTTTGGTGATCCGCTCAATCAAATCAGGATTATAGAGGCTGTTGGTAGTGACAATATCGGCATTGTATATAATTTTCACCATGCACATCATGAGATTGAAAAATTTCCTGAATTACTGAAAAAGATGATGCCCCATCTGTTATGCATTAACCTGAATGGAATGAGAAAAGACGGAGAAAAAATACTTCCGTTGGGTTCAGGAGATCATGAATTGGGCATGATTCAGGCCATCGTAGATGCAGGTTATGACGGCCCATTAGGTGTTCTTGGCCATGTGGACGACCGGGATGTAAAGGAAGTGCTGGAAGAAAACATGAAGGGACTAAATACACTGGCTTCTCAGGTTAAATAAATTTCCTCATTGCCTACGCCCCTTTTTATCCTTCTCATTATCCGTTTACAGAAGTCTAATAACCTTATATGCTGCGTCCCGTAAATACTATCAGGTCAAAAATATTAAAATGAGGCATATGTCTGTACTTGAAAAGATTTTCGGAAAAAAGAAAAAGGAATTTAAAGCCTTTTGTAATGTGAGTAGAGAGCCTGTTGAAAAGGGGTATGGTTTCCTGTTAACAACAGCCCAGGTGGTTGCTTCCAGGGCTTATTGGGACAAGGTCATGACAGAACCTGACACCATGTCTTATACCATCAATCACTTTAAAAACAATGATGCGATGGCTACTCAAATAAGAAACATGATTTTTGAAAAATACAGTGGAATTGAAAAGCCCTGGATCATTTCAGACTCCTGTATTCACTGGTTTGATGTCGATAAAAATAAAGCCAGGCAACATGCCGAAAGCTGGTGGGCCAGTGAAGGTGACTACACCCCGGAAAATGCCGGAACAGCTGGAAATACATTGAAAAATGATGAGTTTGATGAGATCAGGCACTATGCCGTGATGGAAGCGGGACGGGAGCGTGTGCGGTAGTTTGAACACCGCACGGCTACTGGAAAGGTTAACCGAACTTTTATATTTTCGGACGAGAGCGCAAAATTTTAATAATAAAAAGCTGGAGTGGGAAAGTCCGATAAATATAACCGCATATAAAAGTAACGGAGCAAAGGGAGGCTGTGGGCCATTCAGTGAGGGCGGCATACATGTGGACAGTCATGGCCGATGTGGCAGCCATTACGGGTAATGAAGCGTATATCAGGGCTATCGAGACCCTCTGGCACGATGTGGTCAACATCAATTGAAGAAATAACAGCGGACAAAATCAGGGTTAGGGTGAGGCTATGTGAAGAACATGCCTGTGGTATCCATGAAATTGTTATAAAATAGTGCCTGTTTATCAAGGAATGATTTGATGTTCTTGTGGATGGAAAGCGGGTGGCCACTGAATATATTTCAGGTAAGGCCGATGGACGGTTTGTTGATGTGGAATACCCTCTTCCGCACGAACTGTTTGAAAGCAGGGCAACCAT
>JAOUKJ010000116.1 GCA_029882675.1 Cyclobacteriaceae bacterium | reverse complement strand
CCCCGGAATGGGCGTATGTTAGCGGTATTACAGTAAATAGTCACACCCTTCTTCTGGATGAAGTAGAGCTACTAAGCGGTACTGACTATTATTTTAGCGTACAGGCCGACTGCAACGGAGACGGATCACTCACTTCAGCATATGCCGAAGATTATTTCTTCAGCACACCAGGGCTGAATGCCTGTACGGCTCCAGCCAATGTACAAGCCCCTTTGGCCACAATCAATGAAACCACCGCTCAGGTTTCATGGGATGCTCTGGCAGGCAGCCCTGTTTATGAGATCTATTACCGGCTTACCGGTGCTTCTACCTGGCAATCGGCCATGACTTATGATGCTTTTATTAATCTTTCCGCGCTGGTAAGCGGGATGGAGTATCAGGCTCAGGTCAGGGTGTTTTGTTCCGGTGACTGGTCAGTAGTTTCTGAATTTTCTGATATTATCACCTTCACTACAACTGGTATCATTGCATGCGAGGCCCCTACTGTTGCTGGCTCCACACCAATTTCAGACACTAGTCAAGGTATCGTTTTTAATTCTCCTGGAGGTGGAATGTATTATGATGTTAAATACAGAGTACAGGGGATCATTAGCTGGAGCATCGCCAGGTCTACAACCGGCCCTGCTATTACACTTTCTAATCTTTTGCCCGGAACGCCCTATCAGGTAATGGTACGTGCCGACTGTAGTGGAACCGGTGATGGATCAATAAACTCTGATTATAGCAGTATTTATACATTTATCACATCTGGCACCTCCACCTGCGTCGGACCTCAGGGTATTGCCGTCTCTTCTATTACTGACACCGGGGCCACTGTTAGCTGGGGCGTCGGCACAGGGGCCTTGTCTTATGACATGCGTTACCGGCTAAAAGGATCCACCGCGTGGACAACAGTCTCAGGCCCTGAAACCCAGGTAGTGCTTTCCGGACTGGAAAGTGGTATGACCTATCAGGTACAGGCCAGGTCCTTGTGTAATGTAGACGCCACCCTGCAGTCGGTATGGTCAACAACTCTAGAATTCACCACTACCGGCACACCGGCTTGTGATGTGCCTATCGGGTTGACCGCATCAAGCATCACCGATACCGGTGCAAACATCACCTGGACAGTGGCCAATGGAGCACAGGAGTATGAAGTGCGCTACCGGGTGTCGGGCACTTATACCTGGACAATCACCGCAACGCCTTCAGCCAGTATAAGCCTTAATGGTCTGGCAACCGGTATGCCCTATCAACTGCGTGTAAGATCGATCTGTAATGCAGACGGCAGCCTGTTATCTGGATTCAGCGATATATTCAGTTTCTCCACCACAGGAGCGGCCGCTTGTGCTATTCCCACAAGTCTGGTGGCCAATAACATCACCGAACAAAGTACCGACCTGACATGGTCTCCGGCCTCCGGCGCTGTAGAATATGAGGTCAGGTACAGGCCTTCAGGCACTACACTTTGGGAAAGTATCAATACGGCCACCAATACGTTGACCTTGTCAGGCCTGTTGCCCTCTGAAGAGTATCAGTGGCGCGTACGCACCATCTGTAGTACCGACGGCACACTGGCCAGTCAGTTCTCTACTGTTTCTACTTTCCTGACTACAGCACCGCCACCCGTGGCACCGCCTGCCGGACGGTCTGAAGGTGACGAGACCGTAACGGCGGTGGACGACACCGAAAGCAAAGAGGTGGTTCAATTGCTAACCACTCCCCTGCTCAACGTCTATCCCAATCCGTTCAGACATACCCTTTATTTTGAATACACCCCTGTAGAAGATGAAGACATTACACTACTCATCTTCCACCTGAACGGTAAAAAGGTGGCAGAAGTCTTTTCCGGAAAGGTTTGGGCACAACAACAGCTCAGGTTCAGCTTTGTGCCTCAAAACCTGCCCAAAGGGATGTATATCTACCGACTTATCTCCGACAAAGGGCCCGGTATGACCAGCAGAATAGTGTTGAACTGATAAAACCATGAAGATGACTAAAAACAAATTTATTATACTTATTGCAGTGTTTTTCCTGGGCATGGTTTCGGCCATCGCCCAGGGCATTGATACCGATGGAGATGGCATTGTAGATGATGTGGATAATTGCATTAATACACCTAACCCTGACCAACTCGATGCTGATAGTGATGGTCATGGGGCAGTATGTGATTGTAATGACAGTGATGCTGCAATTAATCCCGCTGCAACTGAAATCTGTGACGGCATTGATAACGATTGCGATGGCCAGGTAGATGAAGATTTTATAACTACATTTTACCTGGACTTTGACATTGATGGATTTGGCGATCCGAATTCTACCGCTTCCGGCACTACTTGTAATCCGCCAGTAGGTAACTATGTCACAAACAATACCGATTGCAATGATAGTGATGATACGGTCCGCCCCAATGTACTTTGGTACAAAGATGCCGATGCAGACGGGTATGGAAACCCCGCCGACAGCAAAGCAAGTTGTACAAAACCCTTTGGGTATGTGGCCGACAACAACGATTGTGATGACGGCAATGGTAATATCAATCCCGTAACGATTTGGTATATAGACTCTCCTGATAACGATGGCTGGGGCAGTGGAACAGGTGTAACAGGATGTACACCTCCTGCCGATGGCAATACTTATGTACTCAATAAGGATGACGTGGATGGAAATACCGACCAGGATTCCGACAATGACGGACTAAACGATGCGGTGGAAAATGATGTAAACAGCGTAACTGATGTCAATAACCCGGACACCGATGGTGACGGATTGACCGATGGGGTTGAAGTAAATACCTACAAATCAGACCCGTCACTTAAAGATACCGATGGAGATGGTATCGATGATGGAAAAGAGGTCAACACCTATAAGTCATCTCCTACTTCCACCGATACCGATGGTGACGGTCTTAAGGACAATGAGGAACTATCGCTGGGTACTGAAATGACCATGCCCGATACCGATAGTGACGGAATAAAAGACGGCGATGAAGTAAATACCTATCAATCTGATCCCAAAGACAGTGACACTGACAATGATGGCCTTTCAGACGGGTTTGAAGTCAATACGGATGCCGGAAGTAACAATACATACAGAACCTCTCCTACCAAAGCAGACAGTGATGGGGATGGCCTGAATGACAAAGTGGAAATTGAAATACACAAAACAAACCCCAACAAGGCCGATTCTGATAGCGATGGACTTAATGATAGCGATGAAATCAAATACACTACTGATCCCTGGGTCGCTGACACCGACGGCGATGGACTCAACGATGGTGATGAAATAAAGGTTGGAAGTGATCCCTTTATAATCGACAGTGATGGCGACGGCATCAACGATAAGGACGAAGTCAATGCAGGCTCTGATCCTACCTCAAAAGATACCGATGGGGACACCATTGACGATGGTGATGAAGTCAATGTGTATGGCACTGATCCTTCTCTGCCCGACACCGATTTCGATGGTTGTGACGATGCCACCGAAATTGCTCAAAAAACAGATCCTATATTAGACACAGACAACAACTACAAAACCTACTATGCCGATACCGATGGCGATGGTTTCGGAGACGTAGCCATCAGTCAGAATGCCTGTAGTCAACCCATTGGCTACGTTTTGGACAATACCGACTGTAATGACAAAGACAACACCATCAATACCAGTGGGTTTGATGTGGCCGGCAGTGGTGTAGATGCCAATTGTGACGGCAGCTACGTCTGGTTTGTTGATGCCGATGGCGACCAGTTTGGTACTACGACCACTGTGGTCTCTACCAATGCCACACCTGGCGTTGGCGAGTCGGCCGTAAGCACTGACTTCAATGATGCAGACGCTACACTCAACCCCGATGCGGTGGATGTGCCCGGCAGCGGTATAGACGCCAATGGCGACGGTCTTTACACCTGGTTTGCCGATACCGATGGTGACGGATTTGGAACACTGACGACTGTTTCTTCGCCCAATGCCACTCCTGGCACAGGAGAATCGGCCGATTCAAGTGACCAAAACGACACCGATGCTACACTTAATCCCGGGGCCACTGATACTCCAGGTAGTGGTATCGACGCCAATGGAGACGGGCAATACGCCTGGTTTGAAGACGTTGATGTCGACGGTCACGGATCAACAACGTCCATCTCTTCCGTCAATGCCACAGCAGGCGCTGGCGAGTCGGCCACTAGCGATGACTGTGATGATACCGACCCCGACATTTATCCCGGAGCCCCTGCCCTGCCCGATGGTAAGGACAATAACTGCAACGGCACTGTTGACAAAATCATCCTTACGGCCACTGTGGCCGACCAGACAAGGGTATATGGAGAGGCAGACCCTGCCTTTTCCATTACTTACACCGGTTTTGTAGGTACAGACGACGCCTCAGTAATAGACACTGCCCCTGTGGCATCTGCCGCTGCAACAACAGCAAGTGATGCAGGAACATACCCGATCACCGCCTCTGGCGGGACAGATACCGGCTATGACTTCACCTATGTTGAGGGTACCCTCACCGTGAGCAAGGCCACAGCCTCCATCGAACTGGGTGGATTGCAACAGGAACACGACGGGTTTGAAAAAATACCTACGGTCATCACTACCCCCGCAGGTTTGGGGCACATCATCACCTGGGACGGCCTAACTACGGCACCGACCGAAGTGGGTGACTATGCCTTTAACGTTGATATTGACGACATCAATTATACAGGGCAGACCACCGGAAGCATGTCCATTGTCAAGGTACTGGGCGTAGATGGCACGGCCTTAAGTGGTATCAGGGCATGGCCCAATCCGGTAACAGATCGTCTTCAGCTTGAGTGGGGAAGGTCAGCCGACCGCCTGCTGGTTATATATGACGGTACCGGCAAGCAGGTATTGATGGAAAAAGTAAGTAGCATGAGCAAGGTGCTTGACCTGGGCCACCTCCAATCCGGCATCTATCGCCTCTTCATCAGCGAAGAAAATAAAAAAAACGTGTCTTTAAATATAATAAAGGGTCGGTAGGGATGGTCATAAAACAAAAAGGACGATTGTAAGGCCAATACATGTATCGACCTTACAATCGTCCCAAACAAAAAGCAACAACAAAATGAAAAAAGCAATAGAAAGAACCTCCTCCCTGGCCGTAATCCTCCTGCTGGCCTCCCTTTTCCTGACCAAAGGCTGTAAAAAACCTGTAGAGGAAGGGCCATCACCAGCGGAACAGCAAATCACCAACATTTCCAAAAGCTGGACAGTAGAAAGCGTCACTTTCCAGGGCAGTGAAGACCGTACAGCAGACTGGGCAGGCTTTACCATCACCATCACCTCAGGCAAGACATACAGCACTTCCGGAGCGTTTTCCCCCGGCCCATGGCCAGCATCAGGCACCTGGGATTTTGTTCAGGACAATGGTGGTACAGTAAACATCAACAAGATCGTTCGCGATGATGGTATGGAAGTGTCCATCAGTGTATCGGCTGCGGCTCTCACCATGACTTTTACCTATAACGATACCGTCAATAATGGCGGGAGATCAGATGCGATTAACGGGGAGTATGTATTTAAGATGAAATGATTTATAAGAAATAAGACTTTAGACATGAGATGTAAGAACCAGAAAGGGCAGCACTTTTCTTCACCCCAAACCATGTCTAAAAACTAATATCTAACTACTCAATACTATAAGAGAGAGATGAGAAACCTCGAAAGGGCAGGCCAAAAGGCCTGCCCTTTCTTCCACATCCATATCAACCCTCGCCCACCTTCCTTTGCCATCATCTTCAGTAATTGCGCGTAAAGGAAAAGGCCATCGTGGCATGATACATGGTTTTGAATCATCTAATTCCAGATATTTTTATTCGATGAGCAGTACGTCGCTCCTATCATTGGGCCTATTTTAAATACCTTTTTAAAACCGTTTCACCACTTCACTTATGGCGTCCACCTCTCCTACATTTCCCGGAAAAACAATATATACCAATCCATCAAACTGGCTTTCCGGCCCTAGCCGCCATGCCGGCACTCCGGGTAATACCTGCCCAAGAACCTCTGCCTGCTTCACATTAAGGCTTTTTGAGGCGATATCACTGGACGTAATACCTCCCTTTGACAGAATATATCGTGGTCGTTGTGCAATATGTGCGACCACCTCAACCAGAAAAGCCGACACCCGGCCTACGATGTCCAGACTGGTTGCCGCATCATCGCCTGTAACCACTTCTCTGCTTGTATATAATACCACATTCTTTTCAGCCTGTAATCCTTCATCGATCTTCCGGGCCAACGCACCACTATCTGTTTCAATACTTTGATTGAGTAATTGCTGTACATCAACCATTAGGGATACAACATCAGTATTATTAACCAGATGCTCCAGCTGGGCTGTTGATTTAGGCTGGTAGGAGCCAATAATAATCAAAGCACCCCCTTTTTCCGCCAAACCCAGATCTTGCCTTTTAAGCAATGGTTTGGGGTATAGTCCGGCCAGTGCCTGGACCATAGACGCTGCCGTTCTGTAGATCAGTGTTGCCCCCTCCTGCTCAGCCATAAGCACAGATAGAGCCACAACTTCTACATCACGCATCGAAACGGCATTGATGATGCAGGCCCTGGCTTCCGTATTCCTTAATTTTTCAGCAACAATATCCGGGCCGCCCCGTCGAATGTCGTCCAGCGTGATGCTACAAACTTCATTGTTGGTAATAAACCCCCGGCTCTTTTCTTCCACCCAGTGTTTCAAGTCGGATGTCCGGTATCCAAAGGTAGCATCCTGCGCAAAAGAAGTCTCTCCGGCCGGTATCAGGTATTCGCCCTCACGCACATAGTGTGTATCATTGATCGTAAGGCGCCCTCCCTCTAAAAAAAATGGCATGATCACCTGCAAAGCTTTTTCCATTCCCAGTGCCTTTTCCAGCGCAATAACTTCTGCGGGATAATGCCCCCGCAATGTAGAATCGCTACGACTAATCACCCGAAACTGACGACCCGTCGCCACGGATGCAGCCCGCAGGTTGCCCCCTATTTCCTTCGCCAGCGCAATCGCCGATTGTTCATGCAGACAGCGCGAATTGGTGAGTATATAAAACAAAGGCCGCCCGGCTTCAAACTCGCATTGTATCCTTTCTTCCGTCCATTCCGTCAACACGGGGATATCATACACGGTCTGTGTACCTGTTGGATCATCATCAAGCACAACCAGTGTGGTTTGCATCTTTCTATTGATCTCTCTGATCTTAGGTATTAAATCCTCCCTCCAATCTTCGGGGAGGCTATCCAAGATTTCCTTATATACTATTTTCATGTTTTTCAATTCATCTATACTGGCGCAACGTGCCCCACCTGTGCCAGATGCCCCTACCTCATTGGCAACAGCACCGACAACAACAACACCTGAATAAGCCCCGCTACTGAAATAATTGTAAGCATCACGGTCCATGATCCCAGGGTCTCCTTTTCAGTAAACCCACTCAGTTTACCTACAATCCAAAAGGCACTATCGTTCATCCATGAACAGGTGATCGACCCGAAACCCACCGCCAGGTAAATATACACCGGGTGATAATTTAGTCCGCCTCCACCCGCTTCCAATGACCCAATGACAGCAGCCATCAATCCGGCACCGGTGATCATGGACACCGTCCCTGAGCCCTGAGCCACCCGGATCACAGCAGTGATTAACCAGGCCAGCAGGATGTAGCTTAAATCCAGGTTTTCCGCCGCCCGACTCATCAGCTCACCGATGCCCGAGTGTGCTATCAATGCACCAAAAGCCCCCCCTGCACTCGTGATAAGGATAATGGTGCCCGCCAGCTCCAAAGGGCCGGTGGTTCTTTTTCCAAAATCAGCCCAGGATAGCTTCTTCCGGTAAAAAAGAAGCCAAACAGCAAAAAATGCCCCGATTCCTAACGCAACAATCTTGTCACCAAAAATCCGCATCGCACCGTGTATGAAGCTATAGTTGGTCGGATTATCCAGAGCTTCTTTTACCTGAACTGCTATCGGTAATCCTTCATTTGCACCCATGTCCGTTTGCCACTGTTGTTCCACCTTTTCCCTGACCTCCTGCTTTTCCAGCATGTCGACCATTGAAAACGAAGCAATGAGCAAAACAGGCAATAACACAGGCAGCAAAGAAGCCCACATGGGGGGCAGCTTTTCATTGACTTTATCTGTATATTTTTCCGGCTGCTCATTTGAAAGATGTTCCGTATCACGTACGGGTAAAGGGCTACTCTTGTCTTTCCACCGGGAATAGTATAATACAACCACGGCAGGGCCGATTCCAGCCAGCAATCCGGCTATAATCATCGCCCCCAGGTCGAGTTTCAATACATCTACCATGATCAACGGGCCAGGTGTAGGCGGCACCAATGAATGAGTGATTACGGCACCACCTCCAAGCGCAAGTACATAAAGCAGGTAGTTCTTTCCCGTCCTCACACCCAACGTTCGTGCCAGGGGGATTAAAAGAAAAAACACCGTATCCAAAAACACCGGAACAGACAACAAAAAACCACTGGCCAACAGGGCCCAACCGGCATGTTTCTCACCAAAAACCTTCATAAACCATTGCACAATCCGCTGTGCTGCACCACTATCTGTCAGACACATCCCGATGATGGCTGCCAAGGCAATAACCAGCCCTATGCCCCCGGCCGTCTGTCCAAATTTAAGCGAAACCAGCTTAATGTTATCAGCCACTTCAGGCAGGGTAGCGGCAGCAAGAATGGCCACCAGCATAGCACCGCCTGTCAGGGCAAGAAAGGCATGGATGCGAAATTTTATAATCGTGATAAGAATAAAAGCCATGGCCAGCAACAATACGACAACCGGCTTGTATCCTGCCTGTTGTGCGGAAACCTGTCCCAAAATAAAAAATGAATCGCCCATGATCCTATTTTTTATGATGTAGCGCGTCAATAAAGTCTTTCGTCATTTTATCAAGATCATACTGAGGATCCCAGCCCCAGTCTTCACGAGCTGAATGGTCGTCCATCACTTCGGGCATCGCACCCGTAATGCGCAAAACATTTTCATCCGGGCTAAAAGTAAAGTTAAAATCAGGTAAATGCTTTTTAATAGCCTGCCCGATGGGCAAGGCAGCCGGCGAAAAGGCATGCACATTATACACCCGTCGTGTGAGTTTTTCATCAGGGGCATCCAATAGCTGCAATATGCCTTTTATCACGTCTTTCACATAAATAGTAGAAACAGCTGTATTTTCGTTGACCGGAAATTCAAAGTCTTTTCCATTGACCGCTTCATTGAATACATGTGACGCATAGGCAGTAAGCGCCCCTGAAGGGGCAAATCCGGAAATAACAAATGGCAACCTTAACGCACGGAAATCCAGACCAAATTTGGAATGATAATAGCTGCCCATCCGCTCTACGGCCACCTTGGTGGCGCCGTAAATACTGACCGGCCATTGGGGAAAATCTTCGGGCAAAGGATTGGTCAACTGCCCCCCATAGGTAACTACCGTACTTGGGAAAAAGAACTTTTCCGCTTTGTATTGCATAGAAAGTTCCAGGAGTTCAAAACTGGCTGTTGCATTTACAGCCCATGCCTTTAAGCGATCTG
>JAOUKJ010000115.1 GCA_029882675.1 Cyclobacteriaceae bacterium | reverse complement strand
ATCAGTGAGCAGAATATGTTTACCCGCAAAGGGATTGTTTCTGGTAATCTGAAAAACATTAGACACATTTTCAATGCGTTCGATGCGATTTTTCCGTGTTTGTGTCTCACTCTTTTTAAAACGCTGCAAAGAGACCTTTTCTACCGGAATCTGCAGGACTTTAGATAGACCAATCGCGTAATGGTCGCTTTGGTTATATCCCCTTTTCCTTTTTTTTGCATCATGCAATGGTACGGGAACGATATAATCGGGTTTTTGATCGATAAGGATTTCATTTAATAAACCCCCATGCCGTTCTCCCAGCAGTTCACCGATATCGGGCCTGTTTTCATATTTGAGTTTATGAAGCAAAGTCTGCACAATGCTCTCTTTTTTAAAATAAAGAAATGCCCATGCCCCTTCAAAAGGAAATCGGCCCCATAATTTTTTTGCCAGTGAATTTTCCCGGTTTTGGTGATGATCAGTAAGGGGCAGATCGCCAATACAATGAGAACAAATAAAAGGCTCGCCGGCAGTAAGTGGTTCATCACAGGCCGGACATAAATGCGGAAAGAATAATGAAATAAGGTCGTAAAGCATTTTCTGTTGCTATATTTGCAAAACGGTTAATATTGCAAGTTAGAAGTATTTATTCAATTTTATACATCCATGAAAAAAAAAGATCCTGTTATTGAAAGGCAATGGAGTACGCTGATGGCCCGCCTTCGGGAAATGCTTGGGAAGCGACCGGCAGACATTGGTGCTGTATTGTATTTAATAGGGATTCAGGAGCTGGGAGCGGGCATTAAAGACTTCAGTAAAGAGGAAAAGCAGGATCTGATGCATATTGCCATTTGTAAAGTGCTGAGTTATTCCGGCTATTACAGTTTGGAAGGAAGGGACGAGGAGGGGTGGCCCCACTGGAAACTCATGAAGGATCTTCCGGGTTTTGACCTCCTGGAGCAGGAAACGCTAATAAAAACACATATTATAGAGTATTTTGAACTCGAATTTCAATAGTAAATGAACATCATATCATATAATGTAAATGGTATCAGGGCCGCCATCAAAAAAGGGCTTATTGAATGGATTACCGAAGAGTCGCCGGATATTGTCTGCTTTCAGGAGGTAAAAGCCCTTGCAGGGCAGGTTGATCTGAGCCCTTTTGAGGCGTTAGGTTATAAAATTTACTGGCATCCTGCACAAAAAAAAGGGTATAGCGGAGTGGCTGTTTTTTCAAAAACAGAACCATTGCATGTAGCGTATGGAAGTGGAATGGAAGAATATGACCAGGAAGGACGTTTTATTCGTGCAGATTTTGAGGGATTTTCGCTTCTCAATGTCTATATTCCTTCCGGTACCAGTGGGGAAGAAAGGCAGAATTATAAGATGAAATGGCTTGATGACTTTGGGAACTATGTAGATGAACTCAATAAAAAATTCCCCAAACTGATTATATGTGGCGATTTTAATATTGCCAACCACCCCATAGACATTCATAACCCGGTGGGAAACAAAAAATCATCCGGCTTTTTACCGGAAGAGCGTGAATGGCTTACCAATTTTTTCAGCAACGGCTTTTTTGATGTATACAGGCATTTTCATTCAGAGCCACATCAGTATACCTGGTGGACGTATCGGGCCAATGCACGCCAGAACAACAAAGGTTGGCGTATTGATTATTTTGCGGCTTCAAACAATTTGAAGGAAAAGCTTGAAGGAGCCGACATTTTACAGGATGCCATACATTCTGATCATTGCCCGGTGAAAATTTCGATCAATAACGCTTAAATTATCTTTTTTACTTTGTATAAATACCAATTTTATACAACTTTAAGACTTCATTTGAATATCTAATGACATATCTATTTTTCGTACTGGGTTTTGTTTTTTTGATCAAAGGGGCGGATCTGTTAGTTGATGGGGCATCTTCCCTTGGTAGACGGTTTAACATATCGAGCCTGGTCATCGGATTGACCATCGTTTCCTTTGGCACTTCATTACCAGAACTCCTTGTAAACTTATTTGCGAGTTTCAGCGATAATTCAGATATCGGTGTAGGAAACATACTAGGCAGCAATATTGCCAATACCCTTTTGATCTTAGGTGTGGCGGCAGTTATTCTGCCGCTGGCCATTACCAAAAGTACCTATTTCATTGAAGTCCCCTTTTCGCTTACTGCCACACTGCTTGTTGGTTTTTTGGCCAACACTTCATTATTTCAGGCTGATGAGCACACCATAAGTCGCTGGGATGGATTTATTCTTTTGTTCTTTTTCGGGCTGTTTATGGGTTATGTCTATGTGGCTTCAAGAGAGAAATCCTCGCATGACTTTGATACTGATGATACTTCAGTGATGTCTTATGCAAAGTCTTTTACCTATATTGGAATAGGTATGGTTGGTTTGTGGCTTGGCGGGCAATGGGTAGTAGAAAGTGCTGAGGAAATTGCGTTGGCTTATGGCCTGAGCAAGACCTTTATCGGATTAACTATAATAGCCATAGGGACTTCCCTCCCTGAACTGGTAACTTCAGCAATCGCAGCCTTCAAAAAGAATACTGATATTGCTGTGGGGAATGTAGTAGGTTCGAATATTTTTAATTTGTTGTGGATACTTGGTTTGAGTGCCAGCTTAAAACCTATAGAATATGCCGAGGTTAATAATATAGATATTTATATGATCATCGCATCAAGTACTGCACTGATATTGGCTATAGTCATCGGTAAACGTCCAATGATCAGCCGGTGGGAAGGTGTTGTGTTTTTGATCCTATATGCGATGTATATGTACTACCTGCTCGATCGCGAAGGACTAATAAACGCAGCATGATAACATCTTTCCTTACGCTTATTGTATATAGGGAAACAAAATAAGCAAGGGCAGGGATATATACTTACGTATATCTAATTGCCTTGCTTTATTCAGTCTTTTTATCTTACAGTTTCCGTTTAATCTGACGTTCTTCATAACTTTCAATGACATCGCCTTCTTTGATATCGTTGAAGTTTTTGATACTCACTCCACATTCATACCCTGATTTCACCTCTCCAACATCTTCTTTGAAGCGCTTGAGTTGTCCCATTTCACCAGAATATACAACAATGCCATCACGAATGAGTCTGATCGGGTTGTTTTTCTTAACCATACCGTCAATGACCATACATCCGGCTACGGTTCCTATTTTCGATATTTTAAATACTTCTCTAACCTGAATATTTCCAACAATCTGTTCTTCAACAGCAGGGTCAAGCATACCTTCCATGGCATCTTTCACATCATTGATGGCATCATAAATTATTGAATATAGCCTGATTTCAATTTCTTCAGTTTCAGCGATCTTTTTAGCTGCCGTAGACGGTCTCACCTGGAATCCCACAATGACAGCGTCAGAGGCAGAGGCTAGCAGCACATCTGATTCGGATATCTGGCCTACTCCTTTTTGTATGATATTTACCTGTACTTCTTCTGTTGACAATTTGAGTAGTGAGTCTGACAAAGCTTCAACAGAACCATCCACATCACCTTTTACAATGACGTTAAGTTCTTTGAAGGATCCAATAGCCAAACGTCTTCCAATCTCATCCAGGGTAATATGTTTCTTAGTGCGTATTCCCTGTTCTCTCATGATCTGACCACGCTTGGACGCTATTTCCCTTGCTTCCCGGTCTGTTTCAAGGACATTAACTTTATCTCCTGCCTGAGGTGCACCATCCAGACCCAGAACCTGTATGGGGGTAGAAGGTGCCGCCTTTGGTAATTTTTTACCGGTATGGTCAAACATGGCTTTTACCCGGCCAAAATGTGCTCCGGCCACCATAATATCACCTACACGCATGGTGCCCGCCTGAACCAGTATAGTCGCTACATAGCCGCGTCCTTTATCCAGCGAAGCTTCAATGACTGTTCCTACGGCATGTTTTTCATGGTTACACTTCAGTTCAAGCATTTCAGCTTCCAGCAGTACTTTTTCCAGCAGGTCATCCACACCTTCGCCTGTTTTTGCGGAAATGGCCTGGCATTGGTATTTTCCACCCCAGTCTTCGACCAGGATATTTACACTTGATAAGGCCTCTTTAATTTTATCTGGATTGGCATTGGGCCGGTCTATTTTATTAATGGCTATAACGATAGGTACACCTGCTACCTGTGCGTGATTGATGGCCTCTTTTGTTTGGGGCATTACATCATCATCAGCAGCTACTACAATGATTACTATATCCGTAACCTTAGCACCCCTTGCACGCATAGCGGTGAAGGCTTCATGACCCGGTGTATCAAGAAATGCGATTTTATGACCACTTTCTGTCATTACATCGTAAGCCCCTATATGCTGGGTAATACCCCCCGCTTCATCGGCTGTTACTTTAGATTTCCTGATATAATCAAGGAGTGATGTTTTTCCATGGTCAACATGCCCCATGATCGTAACGATGGGAGCACGTGGCTGGAGGTCTCCTTCCTCATCCTTTTCCGTCTCTATAATGATTTCTTCTTCGGAAGAAATGAATTCGACACCATACCCAAATTCATCAGAAATGATGGTGATGGCCTCTGCATCCAGACGTTGGTTAATAGATACGAACATTCCCAGGCCTATACAGGCAGATATCACCTCGTTTACCGAAACATTCATTAAAGAAGCCAGGTCATTCGCAGAGATAAACTCAGTAACCTTTAATATTTTTGAATCTTCCTGCTCCTTTTGGAACCTTTCTTCCTCTGCCTCCGCTTTTGCAGATCGTTTTTCTCTACGGTATTTAGCACCGTAACCCTTTTTAGAACCCGCACTTAGTTTAGCAAGTGTATCTTTAATCTTTTCTGCTATTTCCTTATCGGTAGGATCCTCTTTCGTATGTCTTTGCTTTTTTTGTCCACTGGTATTGGCCGCGGGTTCCTGCCTTTGCCGCTGTTGCTTGGGTATGCGTTTGCGCGGTCGCTTCTTTTTCCCTTCTTTTTTCTCATCAGAAGATGCAACCGGTTTTTCTTTTACCTCTTTTTTGGGTAATTCTATTTTTCCAATAACTTTCAAGCCCTTAAGCTTATCGGCCTTTGCGGCAATAACTTTTTGTTTAACCTCTTCTTGCGGCTTTTCTGCTTTTGGCTCCGCTGTAATTATAGGCTCTTCTGCCTTTTTCGACTCAGTGTCGATGGGTTCCTTTTGGGGGCTTTCGGCAATAACTTCTTCTTCTTTACTTTCTTCAACCGCTGGCTTTTTCTCTTCTTGAGGTGTGGCTTTTTCTACCTCAGGCTCAGGTACTTCAATGGCAGGCTCAGGTATTGTTTCTTCTACTGTGGCTTTCTCCTCAATTGCAGGTAGCTTTTCTTCTGCGACCGGTGGTTTTTCCTCCTGTATAACTTTTTCTTCTACCGCTTTTTCTTCTTTTACCGGTTCCACTTTCACTTCCGGTACTTCCTTTACTGCTGGTACTTTATCTTCTTCCGGTGCTTTATCTTCTTCTGGTACTTTCTCTTCTTCTGGTTTTTCTGGCTCTCCCTGTTTTTTGCCTGTAAGATCAATTTTACCTAAAACTTTAAATCCCTTTAGCTTTGGTGCTTCCTGTTCTACTTTTTCCGGCTTTTTCGCAGGTTCTTCTTTCTTTATTTCTTCCTCAGCTAGTTTTCCGCCGCCCATATTTTTGATTAGGACAGATTCCTCTTCTTCAAATTTTGCATTCGATTCAAAGGTATCGCCATCCTGGGCAACATTGTCTGCAGTCTTTCCTCCAATTTTCAGGCTTGAAGCCTCTTCCTTTTCAAAGGCAGATGAAGCAAACTCTTTTGAGAGTAAGGTGAATTGTTCGGCAGAAATCTTGCTGTTAGGACTGCTGTCGACCTGAAAACCCTTGTCGGCAAGAAAATCGATAATCGTATTTCTTCCTACATTTAGCTTTCTCGCTACTTGACTTAGCCGCATTGTTCTTTCTTCTGCCATGCCCAAATATCCCCTTTTTTCAGATTTATTAAAAATTTTGGTTACTCAAACTCTTGTTTCAGAACACGAAAAACGTCATCAATGGTCTCTTCTTCCAAGTCAGTACGCCTTACCAGTTCTTCCCGGCTAAGTGATAATACACTTTTCGCTGTGTCCAGGCCTATTCGTTTGAGCTCATCGATGATCCAGCTTTCTATTTCATCAGCAAATTCATCGAGATCCACATCTTCTTCTTCGAAATCACCCAATTCCCGGAAGACATCGATTTCCATACCGACAAGTCGGCTGGCCAGTTTTATGTTTTGGCCTCCCTTGCCTATTGCAAGTGATACCTGATCGGGTTTTAGATAAACAGACACCCGCGATTTTTCACTATCAATAACGATATTAGAAATTTTGGCCGGGCTGAGCGCTCTGGTAATATAGAGTTCCTTGTTGTCCGTGAAATTAATGACGTCGATGTTTTCATTTTGTAGTTCACGAACTATTGAATGAATACGGGATCCTTTCATCCCTACGCAGGCACCCACGGGATCAATCCGGTCATCGTATGACTCTACCGCTACCTTCGCCCTTTCTCCAGGCTCACGTACTACTTTTTTAATGGTAATCAATCCATCATACACTTCGGGCACCTCACTTTCGAATAAACGCTCCAGAAATATTGGTGATGTCCGCGATAAAATGATTTTAGGATTTCCATTCACCATTTCTACCCTGTCGACAATAGCGCGAATGCTGTCACCTTTACGAAAGCGATCTTTTGGAATCTGTTCGCTTTTTGGGATGGAAATCTCATTGCCTTCCCCATCAATCAACAACACCTCGCGACTCAGGGCCTGATAAACCTCGCCGGATATGATCTCCCCAACCAGGTCTTTATACTTCTGGAAGAGAATGTCTTTTTCAAGGTCTTTAATCTTTTGGATCAAAGTTTGCCGGGCAGTCATTACGGCCCTTCTGCCAAAATGTTCTAACCTGATTTCCTCCGATACTTCTTCACCAATTTCAAAATCAGGCTCTATTTTCCGGGCCTCTGTCAGACTAATTTTGTCATAGTCCCAAATATCTTCTGAATCGTCATCAACAATTTCCCTAAAACGCCATATTTCAAGGTCGCCCTTATCAGCATTGATAATGATATCAAAGTTATCGTCAGTTTCGTACTTTTTTCTGATCATAGTACGAAAAACATCCTCCAGTATACGGATCATAGTAGGCCGGTCAATGTTTTTTTGCCCGGCAAAATCCGCAAATGATTCAATCAAAAACGATGCATCCATTTCACTCTTTTATTTAAACGATACCTGTATTTTTGTCCAGTCTATCTCTTCAAAAATAATTTGTATTTCCTTTTCCGGCCCTTTTTCCTGCCCAAGTGTTATCTGTTCCTGATCCACTTTCAGTAATTTGCCTTTCAGGGTATTACCATCTTTCTTTTTAACCTTCACTGCCCTACCCACGTTTTTTTTATATTGCCTCCATAGTGTAAGCGGTGAATCAAGTCCAGGGGAAGTCACGTCCAACATCCACGCCTGGTCAAACAGCCCCTCTTCTTCGATCATTAAGCCAACTTGTCGACTTATTTTTGCACAATCATCTATTTTGAGACCCTCATCAGCATCTACTACTACAGTTACCTTTTTCTTACCCCCGGCAGCGATTTGTATATCTACCAGAAAGCAGGAGGTGTCAGGCAACGCCGCCACAACATAATCAGCTATTTTTTCCTTTTCCTCCATTTATTAAAACTCTCACCATAAAAAGAGGGGACTTGTTTGTCCCCTTCTTTACGTTTCCTTTTTACGCTGCAAAGGTAGTAATACATTTTGTAAAATAAAACCCGAACACCCTAAATAAATAATGATAAGGCAACAAAAGGCCATGTATCTGATGCTTTTTAAGGCATTTTTGAATATCTGCTTCCGTATGTCATATATTTTGTTGTTTATTTGCATACCGCATAAATGGTAAAAATAACCCGTATTAATTTTATGCAAACTCAATTGACTAAATATAAAAAAGTAATGATATTTTGTGAAAAGCGAATTGTCACAGGCTTGATGGTGGTATTGTTAGTAACCTCCTGGGCTTGCCGCGAGGACAAGAGCAAGGATAAAATAGCAGATATTAAGGAAGAAAAAGTGGTTCTGGTGCCCACATTTAATCCCGACTCAGCATATTTTTTTATCGAGCAACAGGTTGCTTTCGGGCCACGTGTGCCCGGGCAAAAAGAACACATACAAACTGGCGATTATCTGGTAAAAACACTCAAATCTTTTAATGCCAATGTGATCGAACAAAAATTTTCAACCACCACCTATGACGGTCATCAGGTGGAATTGAGAAATATCATTGCCTCCTTCTTCCCTGAAAAGACCAAAAGAATTCTACTTGCCGCACACTGGGACACGCGTCCGTTTGCTGACAAGGATAAGGACAAACCAAACGAGGCGGCACAAGGAGCCAATGACGGGGCCAGTGGTGTGGGGGTCCTCCTGGAAATTGCTCGTGTATTAGGCCGCGGCCCTTCACCGGAGGTTGGGGTAGATATTATTTTCTTTGATGGTGAAGATTGGGGGGAGCGGGTAGACGCAGGCTATGTGAATACGCCTGACTCACTGGAATCCTGGTGGTGCCTTGGATCACAACACTGGTCGAAAAACAAACATGATCCGAATTATTCAGCCTTTTATGGCATTCTACTCGACATGGTCGGTGCCCGGGGATCACAGTTTCATCGTGAGGGACTAAGTATGCGCGTAGCACCAAAAATTGTTGCGAAAATATGGGATCGGGCGCATAAAATGGGTTATTCCGGCTTCTTTGTCAAAAAAAACCGGGCGGAAATTACCGATGACCATAAGTTTGTAAATGAAATAGCAAAAATTCCCATGGTCAATATTGTACATTATGACCCACAACATGGGTATTTTGGTGATTACCATCATACACATAAAGACCATATTGACCTGATAGATAAAGAAGTGCTCAAAATTGTGGGTACTGTGGTGCTTAATGTCGTGTATTATGAGTAGAGACAAAAAGAAAGGGAGGGGTGTATTTATGCATGCATAAATAGAAAGTGCTGAATGTTTATGTATTTGAAAAAGAAAACCTAAAGATCTAACCATGAAAAACGTATTTTTTGTATTCGGTTTATTGACCCTATCCCTGCTGGGTTGCCAAAAAAAAGCAGAAGAAAAACCACTTCCCAAACCCAATATCCTCTGGATTGTAAGCGAGGACAACAGCGCTTTTCTTGGCGCATACGGGGATGATTTTGCTACAACCCCCTCACTTGACAGTCTGGCCGGCCAGGGCGTATTGTACCAAAATGCCTTTGCGGCAGCGCCGGTATGTGCCCCGACCAGAAATACCATTATTACCGGTATGTATGCTAACTCTTTGGGTACTGAAAACATGCGGAGCACTTATCCGGTGCCTGATTATGTACGGTTCTTTCCTTCCTACCTCAGGGAGGCCGGGTATTACACGACCAATAATAGTAAGAAGGACTACAATACCATCGATCAACCGGATTGTTGGGACGAATCAAGCCGCGAGGCTTCTTATGTAAACAGAAAATCCGGCCAGCCATTCTTCCATATAAGAAATTTCAGCAGTTCACACGAAAGTAG
>JAOUKJ010000671.1 GCA_029882675.1 Cyclobacteriaceae bacterium | reverse complement strand
TCCATGGAGGCCATAAAAGCTTTTATGTCCCGTCCCAGAGCCACAAAATCATCCGTATCCAAAGCGCCTACCTCTTTCCTGATCAATTTGCCCTCAGCGTTAAAATAAGCCAGAGTAGGGAAGGCATCAATATCCAATGATTCTATCAGGACTTGCTCTTCACGTTCGGCATCTATGCGATAATTGATATACTGCTCATTGTAAAAATCGCCCACGGTTCTGGCCGTGAAGACATCGCGCTCCATCCATTTGCAAGGCCCGCACCATGTGGCATAAATATCCACGAATATGGGTTTATTTACCTTTTTGGAATGTGTCACCACTTCTTCCCAGGTGCCTTCAAAAAACTTTATTTCTTCTGCTTTTGCAGAAAAAGCCAACAAAAGGGCCAACATAGTGATCTTTAGTGCTTTCATGATTTTATCTATTTTTATTTTATAATGCTATATTCCGGGAATGGTACAATGTCAACCGGAGCGGGAATAAATTTTACAAGAAGGCATCAAGCACCCCGAAATCAGGACGACAGAAAAGTTGGCTAATTATCCAAATGTTGAATTGCAGAATTGGGAGATTCCTGGTAGTTTGTGCTATTATGGACCAACAACAGCTAAAATTACAAACCCTATTCCATTAACTTCATATACTTTGTATCATTACCGATCCCAGTGATCGGTAATCACCCTGAGCATCTCGGGATGGATAGCTCCTGCGGCCAGTACTTCACGTCCAAAGATATAATCGTCACCCCCCTTGAGGTCGGTGACACTGCCCCCGGCCTCTTTGACGATAAGTACGCCGGCCGCTACATCCCATGCGTTGAGGTTATACTCAAAGTACCCATCAAAACGGCCACAGGCCACATAGGCCAGGTCTACCGCGGCACTGCCCAGTCGTCGTAAACCACGGGTTGTCTCCATAAACGCCCTTAAGATCGGCATGTATTCATCCATACGCGCAAAATCATAGTATGGAAATCCTGTTGCCAGTAAAGTGCCTTCAAGAGCATCTGTTTGGGAAACCGCGATTGGACGACCATTTAAAAAGGCACCCATTCCTTCCACCGCAGAAAAACATTCACTTTTATTGATTTCATAAACAACACCCAGCCTTGCCTGCCCCTGATGCAAAAGAGCAATACTCACGGCATAAACGGGCAAACCATGGATAAAATTGGTTGTACCATCCAGGGGATCAATGACCCAAAGCCAATCGCCCTGCACTTCACCTCCGGTACCTTCTTCGGCGAGAAATCCCGCCTCGGGGAGCAATTTATTCAATGCAGTCACCAGCATTTTCTCCGCTTCCTTATCCACATAAGACACCAGATCAGAATAACCCTTTTTCTCTTCTACTTTATCCTGCTTAAATCCGACGGCCTCTCTGGCAATAAAGCTCCCGGCCATTTTTGCTATTTCGATAACACGTTCAACAAACGCCTTTTCTTTTATTTTCTCTTCTGTTTGCATCCTTCTATTACTATTACAATTTCTCCTTTTACGCCCTTCTCTTCAAAATATGTCAGCACCACTGACACTTCTCCGGTATAGGTTTCTTCATGCAACTTGGTCAGTTCACGGGAGACTGACACGCGCCTCTCCGGCCCCAGTAGTTCAGAGAGTTCCCCTAAAAGTTTCAACAAGCGATGCGGCGACTCGTAAAGCACAATGGTTCGGGCTTCTTCTGCCAGTCCTTCAATCCGGGTTTTTCGTCCTTTTTTATGTGGCAAAAAGCCTTCAAAAACGAATTTATCAGGAGGGAAACCGGATTTTATAAGGGCAGGCAAAATGGCCGAAGCCCCGGGCAGGCAATCTATCTGCACATTATTATTCAGGCATTCCCTGACCAACAAAAATCCCGGATCGGATATACCAGGCATCCCTGCATCGGATATCAAAGCCGCCACCTCACCGGCTTTCATCCGCTCCACCAGGTTGGCTACCCTTTTATGTTCATTATGTGCATGAAAACTGGAAAGCGGTTTTGAAATGTTATAATGGCGTAGCAATACCGAACTGGTACGTGTATCCTCAGCCAGTATAAAATCAACAGCCTTTAATACTTCCACGGCACGGTAGGTAATATCACCCAGGTTGCCGATGGGTGTGGGGACGATATAGAGCGATGCACTCATGAATACCTATGACAAAGTTGCTATGCCAGTTTTATATTTATGTAAAAAAAGGAGCTCATGAAATATAGTCTTTCAAACAAACAGCTCCAAGGGGGCATAACAAATTACAGCGCTATAACTCCTTTTATTTTATGGGCTTTCAGGTACATGCCAATAATATCATTACTGGAACCTGCCATCATTTTCACGGTTACACTGATATAATTTCCTTTACTGGAAGGCCTTTCAGTGATACCGTGGTTTTCAAAAAGTT
>JAOUKJ010000669.1 GCA_029882675.1 Cyclobacteriaceae bacterium | reverse complement strand
CAACAACGACATAATACGTCAATCACTTCACCAGTAAACACTTGAACAATTTTAAAACTGTTCAACCATTGAAATTAATTATTTTCCACGAAGTAAAAAAAAAAATTAAGAATTTAAAAAGCCGATGGCTTATTTCAGTCAAACCGGGAGAGAAATAACTGTGCATCAACCGCCAAAATATTGCATGGGAATTTCAAAAATCCTTGCTCCCAATGCTGCCTTCCACACGCAATTCATGAAACTATCTTAATCTTTTATTGAAATTACAACAACTGTACAGGAAGGGTAGACGGCAAAAAACAAATTACACCTTATTTCTTTGAGTTGACTTTTCTTTTTCATAACATTATCGCTGTAAAAGAAAAACTATTTCTTACAAGAGTGATTTTTGATTTTTCAACCTAACCAAATCCATTATGAAACAAAAACAACTGCTTTTACTTCTTGCCTTTGTTATCTCCATAAGTAGTGCAATGGCGCAAACAACCGTTACCGGTACGGTAACAGACGATTATGATATGCCCATTCCGGGTGTTACAGTGATGGTAAAAGGAACTTCTGTGGGAACAGCCACAGATGTGGATGGCAAATACACCTTAAGTATTCCTGAATCAGCCGAAACCCTTGTCGTTTCATTTATTGGGATGAAAACATTGGAATTGCCAATAACTGGTACACAGATCAATGTTCAGATGGAAGCAGATGTCATGGAGCTGGAAGAACTTGTTGTAGTGGGCTATGGTACCATGAAAAAAAGTGACCTGACCGGTGCAGTGACCCGAATGTCCATGGACGATTTACCTCCACAAGCCAACCTCAATATCGTGCAGGCCTTGCAGGGATATTCCCCCGGTGTTAATGTCCAGGCTACAGGTGGTGCCGGTTCTGAGCCTAATTTGTCCGTCAGGGGTCAGACTTCGCTTTCGGCCAGTGACCAGCCTTTAATTGTACTTAACGGAATTATCTACAACGGCTCCATCAGCGATATAAACATTAATGATGTTGAGACCGTTGATATTCTCAAGGACGCCAGTGCTGCTGCCGTATATGGTTCCCGATCAGCCAATGGCGTATTGATCATCACCACAAAAAAAGGCAAAACAGATAAGCCCAAAATCACCTTCAATGCCTATTACGGTGTGCAGGACATGACCAATAATCCCATGCGTGTGATGAATGGGGAAGAGTATGCGCTCAGACTGGTGGACTATTATTACCAGCAGGATCTCTACCAATGGTATTATACCAATCCGACCAGTGATGCTGGAAAACCAGCCTATCCCAACATTTCAGATCGAACAGTAGTGGCCAGCAGGTTACGTACGCAGGAAGAGAAAGATAATTATGTTGCCGGAAATGAAATTAATTGGGTGGATGAAGCGACACAAGTTGCTCCAATTCAACAGTACAACCTGAGTGTGGCAGGTCAAAGCAACTCTACCAGCTATTACGTGTCAGGTTCTTACACCAATGAAGAAGGGATAAGACTAAATGACCAATTTTCAAGGCTTACCTTTCAATCTAATATTGAAAGTAAGCTGTCTGAATGGCTTACAGTGAGTGCCATCTCCTCGTATTCTTACCGTGATTACTCCGGGATGCCTGCCGATCTAAACGATGCCCGCCGGGTAAGCCCCCTGGCAGACAATAAAATAGGACCAAACTTTGATACCTACCTCACCGGTGAGCTGTATATGCCATACCCTATGGCCGACCTATATGTTGACAACAGTGATATCAGAAATAATTTTAACCTGGTAGGCAAAGCCACTGTCACTATACCCTGGATCAAAGGGCTTTCATACAATATTGATGTTTCAAACAATTATTTAAACCGGAACAACAATAGCTTTTTTCCTGTGTCCACACCCAATGGGGCCGGGTCAATAGGCCGGGCTGAAAAGAATCCTTCTGAAGTACGTAATTTATTGTTTAATAACATCATATCCTACAATAACAGCTTTGGCGACCACAGCGTAAGTGGCACCTTGTTATACAGCAGGGAAAACCGTTTTAGCCAATCTTCTGAACTGTATGCAACCCAATTCGACAATCCTATTCTGGGATACAACAGTATGGAACTCGGAACTACCCAATGGGTAAACTCCGATGCATGGGAAGAAAAAAGCCTTGCATATATGGGGAGATTAAATTATACTTTTAAAGACAGGTATCTACTTACCGGGACAGTAAGAAAAGATGGTTATTCCGGTTTTGGCGCGGATAACAAATTCGCCACGTTCCCTTCTGTTTCGTTGGGGTGGATCATTTCAGACGAAGCGTTCTTTAGCCCCGATGATGTGTATTTAAAACTCAGAACATCTTATGGAATAAATGGAAATCAGGGGATTGGTCGTTATTCAAGTTTATCCAGAATGTCGACCCAATCA
>JAOUKJ010000670.1 GCA_029882675.1 Cyclobacteriaceae bacterium | reverse complement strand
CATAGATCCCTACCCCATCTCCCCCATCTCCCGCCCGATCATCGCTCGCGCCTCTGCCGCCAACATTGTTGTAAATAATATTGTCTGCAATGTCATTGCCATTTGACGATTGTAGATAGATTCCCGCTGCCGTTCCACCCTTTCCACCTTGATCTACTCCTGGTCCATTACGGATTCCGCCTCTACCTCCGGTATTATTAGTAATATAATTATTTGTAATATTATTGAAATTAGAATATGTAAGATAAATCCCGGTAGCCATGCCACCAGTCCAACCAGGATCTAATGAAGTAGTTTTAGGATTGCGTCCTGTAAAATTGGAAATAACATTATTTTCTATGGTGTTATTACAGGCTGAGGTTAAAATAATCCCTATGCTTTTTTTATCTTTTTCAGTGTATGTGCCTCCAGGATTAATATTATCTCTTAACTTGACTTTGTTACATTAGGAAATAACCACTCTGATATTTCATTCTATCAAACCCTTTTCAACCTTACTATAACCGCATCAGATACGATACATATCTAAAAACGACTACTTTTCCTAAGCAAAATACCTATAATCGATAAGATCAACGGACATGAAAATAAAAGCTAACGCTAAAAAATTAAAACCTGCTCAAGGAACTTTTTTAATAAAACCTACTATCTATTTCTCCGATGATGGGATCTACGAGCCGATTGACGTGCCTTATGCTTCTCTAAGATAAGGCGTAAAAGCTCTTCGTCAGATACCTTCTTTTTTGGCATAATCACCTCAAGAATCTCCTTTACATCCTGCACCGTCAAAAACTCAGCTTTCTCACCCATATCCAACATCAACGTCATGATATACAGCATAGCCAGTAATGTTATCGTCACATGATGATGCCATCCGGTCCAACTACGAACCTGGTAATCAGCAAGACCTGCAATACCCTTCCCGTCTTCAAAAGCACGTTCAATCCAAAAACGGCTACCAGACATCTGAGCAAAACGATGAGGACTCGTATCTATTGGGGCATTTGAAAGCTGATATTTTACTTGTTTGGTCCCAGTATCTTCCCGAATAATCAACCAGCATTTATCACCAGGAAGACCTTCAACACGTGGGTACACTCGGAGACAGGCGATATCACTCCAAAGCTCACGTCGTTCAGTATCACGAATGAATACATGATGCCATTGATCCTGTGTCAATGTTTTCTTCAGCAATTCTACCTTAATAGGCTTCGGTTCACCGGGTAATACCTGCCTCCGTGTTGGAGGACGACCGCGACCACCCCCACGAGATGGCACTCCAATTTCAGGATACTCTAACCAAACAAGTGTATCGCTGGGAACATCTGCGATATAGATCATACCATGAGTATCGAATTGATTACGAAGCCAGGAATCACGGCCATAAAAACAGTCCAGGCCGACCCATCCAAATGGAATGCGGTTCTTTTTGGCATGCAGGATCATCTCCCATGCCAATTCAACCTTCGTCTTAAAAATAACATCATCGGGTACACCACATTTTCTACGACGCACCTTGTCTTCAATCCACTCCATGGGAAGGTATAACCGTTCATCAATCAATGTCCTATATGGTCCATTACTATACCCAAGAAAGACACCAACTTGACAATTCGTAACTTTCCCTGCTCTGCCGCAATACTGACGCTGTACACCCACCGAGGAGTTCCCCTGCTTTGGAAAACCGGACTCATCAGCATGTAAAGCTCCATCCCTTTTATTACCAATATACTTGGTTACATCCCTCTGAATATGATCCAGCACTGGTCTATGATCCCATGGTGAATCAGATACAAAATGATTCAATGATTGGTTATTGCATTCAGGGACATTTTTGGCATAGCTACACATGTTACCCTTTCCTTTTCCCAATAATTTCCCCTGGATGTATTGAAATGACTGACAGACAACACTACGAGTTTTACTCATAAAGTGTGAGGTATATCCACAATGGAGATTTTGAAGTTTATGGCGTGATTGACGGATATCTTTTACAGATAATGAAAATTTCATCTTGCATCCCATCCGATTGGGATGTAGATGGTTGACAGAGGCTTAATAATGTTAGGTAGTTCATTAATGGGCTATAAAAATAAATCTGACAAAGTCAAGTTATAATATATTGTTTAAAAGAGAGTATGGGAGAGACGGGGCCGAAGGAGCAGACGGGGCAGTTGGGACCTAAACTGGTAGCCGGGACCATCTCTTTTTTATTGAGTCTGTCGATGTTCTGTGTTTTTGATATTTCGTTTGATATAATCGAAATGGTTGATGGGGAAGTTTTGCATGTGAATAAGACCGGGTCGAATGGGGCCTATACGAGTATCCAGGACGCCATTGACGATGCAGGTGTAGGGGATACTGTGTTTGTATATAATGGAACATATAAT
>JAOUKJ010000114.1 GCA_029882675.1 Cyclobacteriaceae bacterium | reverse complement strand
TCCTGTACGCGAGGGTAAAGCCAACATATCCCAGGTATTTTTATCAGTCAGGGCCACCATGTTTATTTTCACCCCATGCTGTCTGGCCCTTGTCACCACATCATCTGCCGTCATCAGGTTTTCATTGTCCGGGAGGCCGTGGGCAATCACGGTAATATTTTTGTTGGCATGGCCCCCACCCTGCTGAAGCTCCACAAAATCAATGGCCTGTATCAGGGCATCATAAAGGTTGGAACTACCCCCCTCACTATAATAACTGTGAAAAACCATTGTGGTCAGGTCTTCATACGATTGCTCATAAAGCGCTTTCTCATCGTCCCACACCCAGGGGCTAAAATCCCTATTGTTTACCCCATTGCGGGCAAACTCACTATAGGCAATTTTATTATCAGGGTATGCCTTGCCTTCTTTCAAAAAGCGGCTTATGGCCCTTGTTTTGAGATTGAAGTTGTCAAAATCTTTCCAGCCCGTAGAAAGATCAAGGGCCACCAGGTTGGAGTAGGTGGTTATTTCCTTTGCCCTTACCTTCTCCACACTTTCTACAAATACCTGATAATCCTCAAAATCGGCCGGTTTGAAGTCTTCAAAATGAAGGGTGGTATCATCCTGGGCCATTCCACCGTAATGGGCCGCCACCTCCAGGCCTACCCACAAATCCTGGTCGGCATGGCCCAGCAACTCATAGTCCAGCACAAAAGCATTGGTCGTACCAATCATCTTTTTGTCGGCCGGAACAGGGTAGGTTTCTTCCATACAGGCTTGCGACAATACCAACATGAAAACCCCAGCCAAGCACCTCCACACTTCGTCGCATAGAGACTTTCGAGTCCTCCCTGGCCCCTCTGTTGTCTTTGCCTTTTCTTTACAGTACTTCATCTTTTTTATCCACCCTTTAATCTTCTATATAAATAACATGTCCTTTTTTTAATTTTTGAAAATTTAATATTACTGTTCTGGCCAGCTCTACTGAGTAGAACCGCGCTTGCGGATACAGGGCCTTATTACCCCCAAACCTTTTCACCAGCCTTAAAGACGTATATTTATTTTTGTTTTTCAGTCCCAGACCGGCGATATAACTAAAATAGTCATGTTCGTTGTACATTACGCCATACAATTCCGACTTGGCCAGGTATAACAATATCCCGGATGAATAATCATCAGAAAGGCTAAACCTGGGCTCATTATAGCTTACCCATTCATATTGCCCACCTAACACGACATACAGGCCATTCGCTTTGTCGGTCAGTTTTACGGTAAGTAAAACAGGCAACTGTACACCACTCTTCACCACCCTGAAATAACTCCAGTTGTCGCTAAGCAAAGAACCCAAGGGCGTGGGGTACATTAATGGCAGTGTAAAGGTGGTACTTATGGTTCTAATTTCAGATGTCAGCAAAAACCGTTTATATTCAAGATTTACATTGATCCCAAACATCAGTCCTTTCATATATTGATTAAAGACGGGCTTTTCGTCCTTTTTCTCGTTTTCAGTATAATAGACAAAATAAGAATGGGGTGGAAAAACATAATTATCGGCCAGACGGAAATTTTGTAGTGCATGTGTGGCCAGGGTCACCCCCCCACTCAGGCGCTGGGCCTGCAAGCTTATGACCAATAAAACCAAGGCTACAGTAGCTACAAACTTCATTTTTCTATTTAACAAAGTGGTATGATAATTTAAAAACACTCATAGCCTCATCAACCCCATAGGTACTTCCTGCGGTTTCCATGTCGCCTTGTATCCCGTAGGTCAACTCCCAATTAAAGGCCCGCACCCTCACAAAATGGATGATATAGGTAGTTTGGAATACGCCCATACCAGGTACCGTTGTGATATTGGCCTCTATGGCCGAAAGTGCAGAGATGTATCTTTTCTGATTGCCCATAGCCAGTAAATCCAGCCCAAGTGTGCCGTTTATTTTATAAAAATATCCCGGAAAATAAGCAACCCGTGTAGCAAAAAAGGCCGAGAATGGCAGATCATGATCATGTGCCACCAACCTGTATACATGACCAACGTCAAAACCAATATAGTGACCATTATTTATGCTTCCTCCTATGGCTTTTTCAGGGAATATATCAACGGTATAGTTGGTTCCGATGATCACCTCATGCCGACCGTACATCCAGGGATTTACCGTTCTTTGGTTATACTTTTCAAAGCCTTCCTCCTGTGAAAAAGCAGTGAAGGGCCCAAAAAATAATAACAGTAAGGAGCAAAACCTTATTGGCACTTTATTATTCACTCTGACCGAATAAAGGTTTTTCATTAATTTTCTGTTTTTTTACAGGTGGTTCTTTCTCGTAAAAGGGTAGGTATATGGAGCCCTAATGGGCACTTTTGTAATTTACCTGAGTATCCAAAAATAGACTATTTTTACCAATGACCCCTTTTTAGCACCGCTATTCTTTTTCACACTGCTACTCCTTGATGTCATATTCGGTAATTTCGCATTGGCCTGAACCTTTTACGAACCACTATCCTTTATCCTGCTATTATCAAACTTTAATTTCGGGTGCTATCCTTGCGGATTCAGCCTATTACCCCATTCCGATAAGGTAAGCAAGGTGATGGCTCCGATTTCATCTATTCAAACGTTTCATATGCAAGAAATAATAAAAACGCAACACCTACAATAGCAATCAATAATGAAAAAGCAATATATACAAGCATTTTTAGCAATGGTGTTTTTCTAAAACGCAAGACAATATAAGAGACTACTCCCACACATAAAAAGGGTAGTAAAGCCAGGTACAACCCACGGACATCTTCCAGGGAAGGCACCGCAAAGACAATCAGCGAAAGCACGACGATCAACTGAAAAAAATGAAAGATAATGCTGTTTCGTTTTTTTGTCAGCTCTTTACTCATTTTTTCACAAAACTTCTAATGGAAAACACAGCCACCAATACCCCAAGCCCCATCATAAACAAGCTAAATCCTACACCTCCTGGTTTGGTATTGGCTTTCAGCACAATAAAGTCATCTCCTATCCCGGAAATATTCGTAGCCAACTGCCGCCTTTCCTTTCCACTCATTTCTATACCAAACTGTACCACACCCCTGAAAGTGACATCAGATTGATAAACCTGGTCCTGATATTTCTCAAGGTATTCCATTATCTTTTCTTCTTTTAATCTGCCAAAGAGATTATAAACATCCAGCAGATTTTTATTTTTTATAATCACCACAACCTTGACAGGAGCCTCTTCCGGTTGGTTTTGGGAATAGACGGGCACATAAATTTCTTCTGCCTGGCCGTCTCCCACCACACTTTCGAAATAAACACCATCCAACAGACTAAAACTACACCCCCTTATTTCCAGCCATTTGGCATCGGGCATTTCCTCATAAAGGCTGTCAATACTGACCTCCACCGCCTCTTTGTTGTTCAGGTAGGTGTACATTGTCTGACCACCACCCCATAGCAAGGCAACACTTATTAGTAATCCTAAAAATTTCATACTGTAGTATTTTGGTTATATTTTAAATTACAAAGACAATCCCTATACAAATCAGTGGATGCCACATGCTTATATAATTCTTATTTATGTTTCGGTAAATATATACTTATCATTTATTTATATACATATTTAATGTTGTTTATAATCATACAGTGCAAATATCACATCAACAGTATTCTTTTCGTTTCAATCTCATGTATCCTTAAGGCCAGGGCATTTGGGGCATCTACAAAATATTTTCTTTAATGCCTGCGGACTTTGGTTCTTATTGAAACACAAACCGGTAATGACCCTTTGCAGCACCTTCACAATAGCCTATATGAATGGCGTCATCGAAGTCGAATTCCATAACCCTGTAATCCTCACTTACGGCCACCTTAAAATTAAAATCGAGTTTAAGGCTCCGGTAGCCCGACCATTGGTCACCGTCGAAACCCCAAATTCCTTTTGTACGCCATGGGCCCGGACAAAGGGCATTCACTGTATAGTAGTCGTCCTTCTCAATCACAAGGACAAAACCCGTCCAATCGTCCGTCACATCTCCTCCATTATAAAAGACACTGTCCATGACATATTCGCCTGTCATAAGCTCTGTGTATATCATTACTTCTTCTGCGTACTCGTCGTCGCAGTGGTCGCCCGAGCAGCAGGAGGAGATCGTGATGGCCACACCAAATATGAATAGTGACCACATGATTATTTGTTTTATTGCTTTCATTATTGTTTTTGTAGCTTTATTCTACAAAATGGGAAATGTCAACTATGGCTTTTGGCCAGTTGAAGAATTGGGGAATTGGGGAAGCTGCAAGGTGGAAGGTGGAAGGGCGAAGTTTTACCAATCTCCTTATCACCTCAACACTCCTGCAAACCATGAAGGGGTATTATGATTATAGCCCCGCCCCCTCCGATACAGCAACCCCGAAGGGGTGATACAATCTGTTTGGAGGGAGGAACAGGCTTTAGGGCTTAGGACTTTAGTTTTAGCGACGTGTATGCTGTATCCGCTTACTCTTGCTGATTTCTCTCAATACTCCATACTCACAATCAAAACTGCTATTGGTTTAGTGCCAGCCGAAATCCGATGGAGTTGCCACGACCAGACCTAGTTGTCGAAGTCCGGAAGGCAACTTGACAATAAACCTTACAATCACCAACATATGCGCCACCACGAGTTACATAAGAATCTCCCACAGTTGGCCCTTTTGGATTTGTAGAAGGGCTATTGGAATAATAATCTTTCGCCCACCGATCCTGGCAAAGTTCTTCTACATTCCCACTCATATCAAAAAGCCCAAGCTCGTTGGGGGATTTCTGTCCAACTTGATGAAACTCAATATTTGGCGAACTGTCCCTAGACCAAGCCACTTCATTTAGGTTATTACTCCCACTGTATTTATAACCCTCACTTTTACTCCCCCCACGTGCTGCATACTCCCACTCTGCTTCTGTGGGTAATCTGTAATTTTTCCCTGTCAACCTGTTCAAACGGCTTATAAATTCATGTGTTTCTTCCCAAGTCACATAACAAATCGGGTAATTAGCGCCTGAGCCTCCTACCGAGCCACTTAAGGACATCTCATCAAAAAGCTCAAATATTGTAGTACCCATTATTACCTCCCACTGTACCTGTGAAACTTCGTATTTAGATATATAAAAACTACTCAATGTTACCTGGTGCGCAGGCTCCTCAGTATACATGCAAAGACTTTGCTCTGAAGTGCACCCCATAGTAAATGTACCCCCCGAAACATAGACCATGTTATCAGATATTGACTTTATGGCCTCTTTCCTTTGCAGGGCCTTCTCCTCGTGCTGACGCGCAGCGATGGCCTCACGGCGAGCCTGGTCGGAAGCAGCGTGTGCTTCATCTGCTTCTGCCTTCAAACCCGCTGTCTCCGAAGCCTGCCGATCGGTCGCCTCACGAGTAGCCGCTGTTTCCTTTTCAGACTGATCGGACAGAAGGCCCTCCAGGTAGGTCTCCTTGGCCATGTCTTGGCTCTGCCCCGGCATCGCCCAAGCCCTGCGGTAGGCTTCCAAAGCCTTCTGCCAGTCTTCTGCTTCCTCAAAGGCCTCGGCGCGGGCTATCTGCTGTAGATATTCCGTATCAGGCAATCCTATTACTTCCGATTCAAGATTGCCTCCTTCATCTCCGGTAAACGCATAATAGGTAATGCCGCCACCCACCACCAAAATCAATATCGCAATATAGGCGAATCGCTTCACTGAAGATCCGGACTGTTTCTCTTGACCCGATGAATAATCTTTCTGAGTGTGAGGGTATGGCTGACTTTTTTGTCTGGTTTTCGAACCCCCTGATTGACCTGCTTTTCGTGCATTTTCAATAACCTGGGTTACTCGTTTAGCGCTTTTTGACTCTCCATTCTTTTCCTTTTTTTTCGGAACATCAGGCCAGTAACCCTCCTGAATATAGGTAGATGCAACTTGTTCAAGTTGCTTTGCCGATGGCCGTTGGTCAGGGTTGTATTGTACGCATAGGTTTATCCATTTCTCCAATTGCTTGCTAAACTCGTTGCTAATTTCAATGGAACCTGTATCTTCTTTTAAAACGGTGCCTCCGGCACCCATCCAGGGCACGTCTCCGCTGGCGAGTTCAAACAATAATACCCCTACTGAAAATACATCACTTTCAGGAACTGACTGCATTTTTCCTGCAAATCGTTCCGGAGGAGCATAGGCCAGCGTCAAAGCTTTGTTGGAGGTTGTACTTTTTCTCAAAGTACTACGAAGCCGGCTACTGATCCCAAAATCAGTCAGCAAATAATTCCCTTTGCTATCGATCAATACATTATCCGGTTTAATATCCTGATGAAGTATTTTCTCTTCATGTAAATACTTCAACGCACCTGAAAGTTGTAAAAGGACAGTTGCTATTTCCCGTTCTGTAAAAGTTCCTTTTTCGATCAGTTTTGAGGCCAAAGAGCCTTTAGAACAATAGGGCATCACCAGATAGGGTGAACCTTCAAAGAAATCCAGGTGACTGGCCCTCAACAATCCCTGATGATTTAGATTGGCCATCAGGCTATATTCTTTTTGAAACTGTCTGATCCCCACATCATCCATCCCTTTTTCGTAAGCAAAGATCTTCAGTGCTACTTCCAGGTTGTCGGTATATTTATCAAATACCTTCCATACGACTGAAAAGCCCCCTGTACCAATATGTTGAATCAATTTATATCGATTTGCAAATTCAAATCCAGGTCTTAAATTCATAATATTATATTAAAAATATGTAATGTAAAACGCACCTAGGTTTTTCAACTTTCTGAAACTAAAACTTTCAATGCAATATCATCATGAGTTTTTGTTCGGTGATAGGTAAAATTTTTATTGAACAGTTCTATTTACAATGGAATTTAGTATTTGTTTTACTGCTAAATTTCAACATATTCATTTTTATTACAATAAATAAATAATCTCTATTAAAACAAAAATAAAGTCCTTCAATACCAGAAAACATCTTTAATCGTAAAATATTTTGGCTTTTAGGGCGTTTCATCGGCCCCTCCGGTGCCGATGAAACGCGACATTGATGACAGCCTCTACTTAGGGAGAACTGCGAGCCAGCCGAAACCCGAGGCCATTACTTAAGTTGATGTCGGGGCTTAGGCCGGAACGTTCGGCAATGCGAAAGTTCCTGGCACCGTTGCCCCAACTGCCGCCACGCGTCACCCGGGCATCTCCCGATATAGGACCTTCTGGATTACGAGATGGGCTGTTGGAATAGTAGTCTTCATCATACCAATCCTGGCACCATTCATACACATTGCCACTCATATCATACAAACCCAGCTCATTGGCCTGTTTCTCTCCCACAGGGTGTGTTTTGAGTTCTGAGTTACCACTGTTCCATGCCACATTGTCTATATTATTGCTGCCACTATATTGATATCCCCGGCTTTTGTCACCACCACGCGCTGCATACTCCCACTCCGCCTCGGTAGGCAAACGGTAATTACTACCTGTACGCTCATTCAGCTTCCTGAGAAATTCCTGTATATCATTCCAACTTACACTTTCTACCGGACAATTAGGACATTCTGAAAACCAACTCGGATTACTCCCCATCACAGACTCCCATTGTGCCTGCGTCACCTCATACTTTGAGATAGAAAAGTTACTTAAACTCACCCCGTGTTCAGGCTTTTCATCATCTTCACAATCTGACTGCTCTGAGGTACAGCCCATCGTAAAGGTACCTCCCTGCACAAAAACCATCTCAATAGTCTGTGCATTAATGGTATAGGGAACCGCCAGAACCAAAATACACAGGGTTGTCAATATCAAATTAGTTATTTTATTCATCATTGTCTTTATCTATTTTATTTACCACTCAATACTTTCTTCCTGATACAAAGGCATGATTTGCCCTTTTATTCTGTTCTGCTTCAGCCCCCCTTCACTACTCTTTTCACTTTAGCTACAATGGTTTAAGCTTAGTGGCAATGGCCATCTTTGTCCCCCACTGTCCATCACCCCCATACTACATATCCCCTCTACCCGGACTACCTACTGAGGAGACTGTTAATGCCTTACTCTTTAGGGGGAACTGCTGGCCAACCGGAAGCCGATGAAGAAGAAGCCGACTTTAGGATCAACGCCGGCGCGATTGGTCACCCGGTTGTTGATGGAATTGTAAAAACTGCCTCCGCGAAACACTCGTTCAAAGCCAGAAGAAGGGCCCATAGGGTTGTTCGAAGGGTTACCGGAATAGTAGCTTTCTCCATACCAATCCTGGCACAATTCAAACACATTGCCAGTCATATCATAAAGGCCCAACTCATTAGCACTTTTACTGCCTATAGGGTGGGTTCTATCTCCTGAATTGCCCCCATACCAAGCCACGCTACTCAGACTGTTACTACCACTGTACTGATAACCTCTGCTCTTCGACCCACCTCGGGCCGCATATTCCCACTCCGCCTCAGTAGGCAATCGGTAGTTAACCTCCGTCCTGGCATTCAACTTCTGGAGAAATTCCTGTATATTATTCCAACTTACTCCCGCTACCGGACAGGTCGGGCAATCTTCATTATCTGTCGAATTTCTCTCCATTACTGAATTCCACTGTGCCTGAGTCACCTCATACTTTGATATATAATAACTACTCAAACCCACCCGGTGGGTGGGCTTTTCGTTATCATCGCAATCTGCCTGCTCTGAAGTGCAGCCCATCGTAAAAGTGCCCCCCTCTACATAGACCATGTTTTTTTCTATATCTGCTATCACTCTTTTTCTCCTCGACTCTGCTTCTTGTTTTCGTGTAGCTTCTGCCACTCTCTGCCTGCGCTCCTCCTCGGCGCGATCAGCCTCCGCCTGACGTTCTACTTCAGAGGGGGAGCTGATCACCAACCGAAACCCAACAGCGTAACTACGGGAGTCACCGTATCCGGTGTGTAAGATTAAACGGCAGTTACGTTCAAATACAGGCCAAGCACCACCACGCAAAACGTGATTTTCGCCCGATGAAGGGCCTTTAGGATTATGGGTTGGGCTGTCAATATAATAGTCATCCCCATACCAGTCCTCACACCATTCCGCTACATTCCCAGTCATGTCATAAAGACCAAGCTCATTGGCGGATTTTTGACCTACAGGGTGCGTCTTACCTTCTGAATTATTTTTATACCAGCCCACTTTGCCTATACTGTTGCTCCCACTGTACTGCGTTCCCTCGCTTTTACTGCCCCCACGAGCCGCATACTCCCACTCTGCCTCTGTAGGCAAACGGTAATTTTCTCCAGTTGCAGCATTTAACTTCTGTAAAAAAATCTGTGCATCTCCCCAGTTTACATAATACATCGGGTGATCGGCCCCTTCACCACTTAATGGATAGGAAGAATCTTCCTTATCCCGTTGTTCAACTATCCCAGTGCCCATCACCGACTCCCACTGATTCTGGGTTACTTCATATTTTGATATATAATAACTATTCAAACTTACTAAGTGGGCGGGCTTTTCGTCATCTCTGCAATCACGCTGCTCCGAAGTGCAGCCCATCGTAAAACTGCCGCCCGAAACATACACCATGTTTTCTTCTATGGCCGCAATCTCTGCCGGTAGCGCCCGGTTTGTTGTGTTGTTTTCTGCAGGCACCTCCTCTTCCCCGGGTGGCTGTACTGCCTCACTACGCTCGTTTTC
>JAOUKJ010000113.1 GCA_029882675.1 Cyclobacteriaceae bacterium | reverse complement strand
CCCATAATCACCCCTGGGGTCGCAATTAATGATTACACGGGGTGTACCTGCCAGTGTTTCAATTTTCCTTATTAACATCAAAGGCTTGAAATACCTTTCGTACTGGAGAAACCGGGGGGCATAGTCCGTTACCCGGTACCACCCTTCAGCGGTTTCTATTTCGGTGCAGAGCACATTGGTATTCTCGATATAATATTGCCGGGAACGGACAAATCCCTCGGCGGGTTTAATACTGAAGTCTCCACCTTTTTCTTCATCCATCATTTGGCCGAAGATAAAGCTGCTATCGAACCTGGGCCAGCACATCCATCCAATGTGTGTGTCCGTATGTATATGTGCCTGAAAAGCACAGTTACCAATCAGACCATAATCATACGTATGTCTTTTCATGAGTTATTCTCTTCAAGATGTTTCCAGATCAGGCTGCTTGCACCCAGTATGGGGGCATTTTCATCGCCAAGACCCGAGGGTAATATTTTTACTTTTCCTTTATAAAAAGACAGCAAATTGTCTTCCATGTGTTTTTTAGTAGGATCAAAAATCAAGTCTTCTGCCTTTGCCAGTCCGCCGAAAAGAAATATTGCAGCCGGGCTGGTGTATGCTACAGTATTGGCCAGTTCTCTACCCAATATTTTCCCAGTATATTCAAAGGCTTTTAATGCAATAGGATCACCGTTTAAAGCTGCATCGCTTATGGCTGTGGTGGACAGGTCGTTATAACTGATGTCCCTCAGGCCACTGTCAGCCACCTCATCGGCCATAAGCTTATAGAGTGTACGTTTTAAGCCAGTGGCTGAAACATACGTTTCCAGACATCCTTTTTTCCCACAGGCACATTGTCTTCCGTTGTTGCGTACAGTGACGTGGCCCATTTCGGCTGCGTAACCGTCGTGGCCGTAAACTACGCTGCCATTGGCTACAATGCCACTGCCCAAACCGGTGCCTAGTGTGATGACGACAAAGTCGCGCATTCCCTTGGCCCCACCATAAACCATTTCCCCAATAGCTGCGGCATTGGCATCATTGGTGAGCATGGCAGGGATATTAAATTTATCTTGCAGTAATTTTGCAATGGGAAGTTGGTATTTCCAGGGCAGGTTGGGTGCATTTTCAATGGTTCCGGTATAAATGTTTCCATTGGGGGCGCCTACACCTGCTCCCAGTATTTCAGCTTCATTACCCAACGATTGTATCGCTTGCTCGATTTCGCCGGTGAGTATATCAAAATAGGTTTCAAAGCTGTCGTGACCAGTCGTGGAAATCCGGGAGTTATAAATAACACGGCCATCACGTGCAGCAAGCCCAAATTTTGTGCTTGTCCCACCGATGTCAATGCCAATGACAAGTTTTTGCATAGTATATTTTGTTTTTCCGGTTATATGGAAAGAATTTTTGATATTCGGTAGGATTCATGGTCAATGTCAGGCTTGAGTTTACTGATTACGTCAAAGCTGTTGTAGACAATTTTGTTTCCCTGAATGCCTGTCATGACGTCCCTGACTCCGTTGAGTAATCCTTCTACAGCAGCAACGCCAAATTTACTGGCCAGTACCCGGTCAAAATAAGTAGGTTTTCCCCCGCGTTGCAGGTGGCCTAGTATGGTTACTTTCGCATCAAAATAGCTGAATTTTTCAGTAACCTGTTTGGCAATGTCCATCGCACTACCGCTTTTTCCGCCTTCGGCAATAATCACCAGGCTCGATTTTTTATCACTTTTGGCCGTCTGATGGAGCTTGAAGACCAATTCGTCAATGGAGGTTTTTTCTTCCGGTATCAGGATAGCTACTGATCCCCCGGCCAGTCCACTGTTGATGGCAATTTGCCCGGAATCTCGTCCCATCACCTCTATGAAAAACAGGCGATGGTGTGATAGTGCTGTATCCCTTATTTTATCAATGGCATCTACAGCCGTATTGGTGGCTGTGTCATAACCGATGGTATAGTCGGTACCGGGCAGGTCATTATCAATGGTCCCCGGGATACATATACTGGGCATATCATATTCCTGATCAAAAATATTCAGCCCCCTGAAAGAACCATCTCCCCCGATGGCGATCAGGGCATCGATATTGAATTTTTTCAGATTGTCATAAGCCTTTTTCCGACCTTCTTTTGTTCTGAATTCCGCGCTTCTGGCCGATTTTAAAATAGTCCCTCCACGTTGTATGATGTGACTTACCGAACGGGCTCCCAGTTCTTCAAATTCACCCTGTATCATTCCATCATAGCCACGATATATGCCATAGACTTTTTTTCCATAATAGATTCCAGCCCTCACTACAGCCCGGATTGCGGCGTTCATGCCGGGGGCATCTCCTCCTGAAGTAAATACAGCTATTGTTTTTATTTCACTCATTATTTTCTGATTAAGGCGCCAAAGTTAATGCAAAGCCTACATTTAGACAACCATTTGATCATTCAGTGAATAGATAATGGTGATAAAGGCCATTTCCTGTTTAATAGTTATGAATTAATAATTCGTACGGTCACTTATTTTTCCGGATTCATCGCACCGCGCAACAGCAGTTCGGCTGTGGCCGGATTAGTGCCAAGCGGGATGTTGTGGACATCGCACAATCGAATGAGCATCAGTACATCGGGTTCATGTGGGTGTTTCCCCATAGGGTCTCGAAAAAAAATAACCATGTCCAGTTGTTTGGTAGCTACCATAGCGGCTATTTGGGCATCTCCTCCCAAAGGGCCTGACAGCAGACGGTTAACTTTTAGTCCGGCTTTTTCAATGTGGCTGCCGGTAGTGCCTGTAGCTACAAGATCTGCATCGCCGAGAAAAGATTTGTTTTCAAGTAAAAAAGCAACCATTTCTGCCTTTTTGCCATCGTGTGCTATTAGTGCGATCTTCATATGAGTTGTTTTGTGCAAAATTAAGGAACAATGGGTTTAAAAAATAAGAAATGTGAATAAAAAATAGCTAAAAATAATTTTGATGGTTCTTAAAATGTATAAAAATAATGGTTTTTATTGCTTCTTTGGTGAGATGTGGGTGTTTTTCGATGAGAGAGAATAATCCGGATTAGGGGATGAAATAGGGGAATTGATTCCCCTTTCATGTTTTGTTTTTTTAGGATAAATTTTTTGGGTGAAGTGATTTTTTTTACCATAAAACCAGATATCTAACATCTTGTAGGCTGACATAGATCATAGTAATTTGCTTTATACATGCTCTAAATTTGATATAGAATCTTAAAGAAAATTTCGTGAATATGGAAACAGCAATTCAACTAAAAAAACGGGTGTATCGGTTTGGAGGTGAAGTGAGGGAGGGAAACGCAAATATGAAGCCGCTTCTGGGCGGCAAAGGTGCCAATCTGGCAGAAATGGCCAACTTAGGTATACCCGTACCTCCTGGATTTACAGTCACTACGGAAGTATGTACCGAATATCAACTATATGGTAAGGAAAAGGTGATGAAACTACTTCGCCCGGAAGTGCTTGAAGGTGTGCAACATATTGAGCAGATCATGGGAACGGTATTTGGTTCTGTTGAAAATCCCTGTCTGATTTCTGTGAGATCAGGGGCAAGGGTATCCATGCCCGGGATGATGGATACCGTGCTTAATATCGGATTGAATGAAAAGGCCGTTGAAGGCCTGGCTAAAAAGTCAGGAAAGGAAAAGTTTGCCTGGGATTCTTACCGGCGGTTTGTACAGATGTACGGCGATGTGGTTATGCGCGTTAATAACTTCTTGAATTCGGATGAAAATCCCTTTGAACTGATCATGGACGAGGTGAAGGAAAAGAATGGAATTACAACTGACCAGGAATTTACAGTTGAAGACCTCAAAGAAATCGTGAAGAGGTTTAAAGCGATGATAAAGGAAGTAACGGGCAATGATTTTCCCGATGATCCGTGGACGCAGTTGTGGGAGGGTGTGATGGCCGTCTTTGAAAGTTGGAACATACCCCGGGCGGTTCTTTACAGGCAACTTAATAGCATCCCCGAAGAATGGGGTACTGCGGTAAACGTACAGGCTATGGTTTATGGCAATATGGGAGATACTTCATGTAGTGGTGTGGCTTTTACCAGAAATGCGGCAACAGGGGAAAATAAATTTAATGGGGAATTTCTTATTGATGCACAGGGAGAAGATGTAGTGGCAGGTGTTCGGACACCATTACAGATTACGCAAAAAGGATCGAAGGAGTGGGCCAAATTTGCGGGTATAGATGATAAGGAACGAAAAACAAAGTTCCCTTCACTTGAAGAGTATATGCCTGTAGCTTATAAAGAGTTGTTTTCCTATCAGCATTTGCTGGAACAACATTATAAAGATATGCAGGACCTGGAATTCACCATTCAGGAAGGAAAGCTATGGATGTTGCAAACAAGGAACGGAAAGCGAACAGGTGATGCCATGGTTAAAATTGGAATTGATATGTATAATGAAGGGCTGATTGATGAAAACTCGGCCTTATTACGCATGGATGCCAATAAATTGAATGAACTACTTCATCCGGTTTTTGATCAAAAAGCCATTAAAAAAGCCAATGTTATCGCCAAAGGACTGGCGGCTTCTCCGGGCGCTTCCACAGGCCAGATTTGCTTCTTCTCGGAAGAAGCCAAGGAATGGAAAGAAAAAGGAAAAGATGTATTGTTGGTCAGGATAGAAACTTCGGCAGATGATTTGCAGGGAATGGATTCTTCCGATGGTATCCTTACTGCCCGGGGTGGCATGACAAGCCACGCCGCAGTGGTGGCCAGAGGTATGGGTAAATGCTGTGTTTCAGGTGTTGGGGCATTGCATATAAGCTATAAGAAAAGACAGCTGGAAATAGACGGCAAAATTTATAAAGAAGGAGACTGGCTGTCTATTAACGGATCGACAGGGGAAGTATATGAAGGTAAAATTGATACCGTATCCCCTAAGCTCAGCGATGACTTTCAGGAGGTGATGAAAATGGCCGATCACCATGCTTCACTGAAGGTGAGAACCAATGCTGACACCCCCGATTCGGCGCGTATAGCCCGTGAATTTGGGGCCGTGGGTATTGGGTTATGCCGCACAGAGCATATGTTCTTCGAGGGTGTTCGGATTAAGGCCATGCGTGAAATGATTGTTGCAGATACCGAAGAAGGTAGACGAAAAGCCCTGGAAAAACTCCTTCCAATGCAAAGAAGTGATTTTGAAGGAATTTTCAAGGCAATGCATGACCTGCCGGTAACTATACGGCTTCTGGATCCTCCACTTCATGAATTCGTGCCTAATGATGAAAAACATCAGGAAGATCTGGCCGTAGAAATGGGCATCGATGTGGATACACTTAAAGATAAAATAGCTAAGCTTCATGAACTTAATCCCATGCTAGGACACCGGGGATGCCGTTTGGGGAATACTTATCCGGAAATAACCGAGATGCAGGCCAGGGCTATTATGGAAGCAGCACTTAACCTGAAGGATAAGGGTATCAGGGCCATCCCGGAGATTATGATACCTCTGGTAGGTGAAACGGCGGAATTGAAAATGCAGGAAGACATTGTGCGTGCAGAGATCGAAAGGGTCTTTGCAGAGCGCAAACAGCGTATGAACTACCGGGTAGGAACAATGATTGAAGTACCAAGAGCAGCCCTGGTGGCTGATAAGATAGCCGGTTATGCTGAGTTCTTCTCCTTTGGTACCAATGACCTTACCCAAATGACTTACGGTTATTCGCGTGACGATGCCGGTAAATTTCTTGACATTTATCTTGAAAAAGGCATTCTTAAAGATAATCCATTCGAAACCATTGATCAGGAAGGTGTTGGTAAACTGGTGAAAATGGGCGTGAAACTGGGAAGAAAAGCCCGACCTGGTATTAAATTAGGTATTTGTGGGGAGCACGGTGGGGATCCGCGCTCAGTACATTTCTGTCATCGTGCAGGATTAGATTATGTAAGCTGTTCTCCGTTTAGGGTTCCTATAGCCCGGCTGGCAGCAGCACAGGCTTCTATTCAGGAATGGCTGGATCATCACCATACCAATAGGCAAAACTGATATTGGTTCAATACTTTTTTGTCTCGGAAAGCCGGTGGGATAATTTATTTCGCCGGCTTTCATTTTCAGCCTGAATAATTCATTATTTATGAATATGGCGGATTAAATTTTTAATCTGATTTTCCTGCGTTCAAGAGCCCCGGTAATAAAAACAATAAGCAACGCAAAAAGGAGTGACTTCACAATGCCAATAGCACCTCCCCTGAGTGATTGCGGCAGGGAAAGGCTGGCCATGGTGATGAGGGCATAATAATAGTATGGTACCAGATAGCACGTCAGGGTGCTGCGTCCGGCCGGACTGAGGATTGTGGCCCAACCCGTCTTTTTGTATACATCAGCAATCAGGTACAGGATTGCAATTGAACCATAACTAATACCAGTGCAAATGGTCGTCCAGGAAGGAGTAGCGCGTATTTTGGAAATCCCCCAGTAAGGCCTGACGGCAAAACCGTATATCAGTACAACGGCCGCCAGCAGTACAAGAAGGGCGGGGAATAGAAACGGACTAAAACCATTGACAGAACGCTTGTATATCATGGTAGCCAATATGCCACTCATCACCAGGCTATGGCTTGAAGCACTGATCATTAGCCTGATTCCCTTTAGCTCTCCAGCCCATGACGCAAACTCCATGACGTTTAAAAGGTTGAACAAAAGCCATATCAGGATGATCACGATGAATCGGTTGCCCAGGAAAAGATACACCAGGGCATTCAGGAGATATGCCCATCCGATCAATCCGAGGATGCCCCACCAATGTGTTTGCATCCATCCCGGATTTTGCGTTGTCCCTCCCTTATAGAGGAAGGCCAAAAGTATGAGGATCACCACACCGGCAGATATCATGTATTTTTTAGGGATCTTACCCATGGCCTTTCCATCTTCATAATTGTTCCAGATGAGGAAAAATGCAAAGACCATGAGTAGTTGCCAGATGTATTTACTGACCGGTAGCAACTCCCTGTTGATGTTTTCTAAATTTACAGCAAAAAAGCCCATGACAATCAGTGCAAAAGCACGTTGAAGGATGTGGATAAGGATCGCTTTATCATTTTCTCCTTTTTTTCTCCGCGCCTCAATAGCATTGGGTACGGAAAGGCCTACTATAAACAAAAAAGCCGGAAAGATGAGGTCAGCAAAGCCCATTCCATCTTCCTCAGCCAGTGTATGCCCAAGCCACTCCGGTATATCATGGAGTGTCCACAAATCATTTACAAAAATCATGAAGAACATGGTGAGCGCCCTGAAAATATCAATGGAAGCGATGCGATGATTGTTGGTGAGCGATGTCATTAGCAGGTTTTAAAAGCAACTTAAAATATAATCCTGTCAAAAACAAGCGTCATCAATAGGGTTAGAGGAAAATCATATTGTTTATATGAATGATGTGCACAGACTATGTCAGTGCAGGCCAAACTTGCCCTCCTGAAAAATGAGCAGGTATCGACAAAAGTAGTAATATTCAAAAATCGAAGTTCTCTGTACGCCCAAAATACGGAGCATGCAAATAGGAGGTGCTGAAAAACACAATAAATATGAACTCAGCAAATATGGACAACTTTTAAACAAATAGTTTTCAGCTGATACGAGCTTTTTTGGCATTATACCGCAAACCCTAAATAAATGTAATTGTAAGTGTTTTATTGTATTTCTGAAATAAAGCATTTTTTCCTAAAAGCACAATATGTGTTTTTAGGAATGGGGTAGTCAGAGTAACATGCTAATGGTAACGAGGATGAATATGCGATTGAAGTATTCAAAAGTTTATGTAAAAATTCCTTTATTTACTAAAATTGACCTCTTTTGAATAAATATTAAAACAAGAAATATTAGTACCGGGTTGAAAGTGAAATTAATTTTGGAGCATAATGGCCTTTTAAATACATCACAGGGCGAATGAAGAAAGTATTGATAATAACCTATTATTGGCCTCCTAGTGGTGGTGCTGGCGTTCAGCGATGGGTAAAACTGGCTAAATATCTGGTGAGGCAGGGTGTGCAACCTTATGTGATTACTGTTCATGAAAAACAGGCCAGTTATTTGAAGCTTGATGAAAGCCTTGTCGCGGAAGTTTCTCCGGAAATTAAGGTGTATAAAACAAAGTCTGTCGAACCAATAAATTTTTATTCAAAACTGGCAGGCAAAAAGAATGTTCCATCAGCAGGTTTTTCCAATGTGGATCCAAACAGCCGGGGGCAGAAAATTATAAATTTCATAAGAAGCCATTTGTTCATTCCCGACCCCAGGAGAGGATGGAACAGGTTTGCATTTCAGAAGGCAGTGGAGTTAATACGAAGTGAGAATATAACCCATGTCATTACTTCAAGTCCCCCTCATTCCAGTCAATTGATTGGATTACGCCTGAAACAGAAATTTAAAGTGACCTGGATTGCCGATTTGCGTGATCCCTGGACAGATATTTATTATTATAAGCTACTTAGGCACTCTTTGTTTTCAGGTTATATCGATAGCCGCTTGGAAAAGAAAGTGCTCCTCATGGCAGATAAATTAATAACAGTAAGTGACCAGATAAAAAGGCTGTTTGCCGAAAAAGATCCCGGGATTGGGGCTTCAAAAATACACGTTATTCCAAACGGATTTGACCATGATGATTTTGAAGGAATAGAACGAAAAAAGCAACGTGCTTTCACAATATGTTATACGGGTACGATGTCTTCAGTTTACCAACCCAAAGTGTTTTTTCAATCACTTAAAGTGGTGATGGATCGAAATCCGGATTTTGAAATCAAATTTCAAGTGGTTGGAGATATTTCAGAAGCGATTTCCAAAGAAATCGCAGATACCGGATTAGCAGTGGAGTTAGTGCCTACGGTGACGCATGATCAGGTGGTGAAATATCAAATTAATGCAGACCTGCTTCTTCTGGTCATACCAAATGTTGAAAATTCAGGCGGTATTTTGACGGGAAAATTGTTTGAGTATCTGGCTACACGGAACAGAATTCTTGGTATTGGTCCCGAAAATGGGGATGCTGCAAAAATCGTTAAACAATGTAAATCCGGTCAGGTATTGGGCAGGGAAAATACAGACAGTATTCAGGCGTTTATACAGCAGGAATTAGATAATCACTTTATCAAAGGGACAAAGGTTGAGGCAGACTGGGAGGAAATAAGGCGATATTCAAGAGAAAGACAGGCCGCAGAAATAAAAAGCCTACTCGATGAATGCCGTACCTGAGGTATAGCTACAATTTTTCCCCTAATGACTCCCATTACTCCGAATGATCACTCATAATCACCCACTTCCCTTTTTGCATTTTCCAAACCAACGTAAAAATACCCCGGGCGTCTCCTATGGTTCGTGACAGGTGATATCTGCCCACCATAAGCCAGGCGCCCGTCGTTATTTTTTTTAGTTCTACCACTTCAAAACTGAGTTTTCCCATCTTCTCAGGCGTGTCATAGGCCTTTTTATACCGTTCCAGGGTACCGGTATATCCATAAACCACCCCACCGCCTCCCACAAACATCAGGGAGTCATTTTCCCAATAACCCACCATGAATTTTTCCAGATCGCCACTATTCCAGTCATTGGCCTGGCGGTGAAGGGTACTGATGATTTCCGCTTTGTCATGGGCATCATTGTTTGATTGGCCACATGCCGAAAGTGAAAAAATTGCAA
>JAOUKJ010000112.1 GCA_029882675.1 Cyclobacteriaceae bacterium | reverse complement strand
CGTCTCAACGTTTCTACCGCTCTACTTTCCTGCCGCACTACCTCACTACCTCATTTACCCCATTTAAAGATACTTCCCCTCCAAATAGTCCTTCAAGTCCGCATAACTATTTCCGGCAGGCAGGCTCTTCTTCTCTTTATTCATCGCCTGAGCAAGGGGTTCTGGCAGGGGAGTCTCAAAGCCAAGTGTATCATCCACAGTGGTTTTAAATTTACCTGGATGAGCAGTTTCCAGAAATATGCCGGTGCTTTTTGGATGGCCTTTGAGGTATTCACTGAGTCCTAAATAGCCAACAGCTCCATGCGGATCAGCCAGATATTGTTTTTTATGATAGAGATAGGAGATGGCTTCTCGTGTCTCTTCATCATTAAAGCGGTATCCTTTGAGTATTCCACACACTTCATCATGTCGGCCATGACAGAGGTTTTTTATCCGCACGAAATTACTGGGGTCTCCTACGTCCATGGCATTTGAGAGTGTGGAAATACTGGGTCGGGGCCTTAAAACCCCGCTTTCCAAATACTCAGGCACAACATCATTGACATTAGTGCTGGCAATAAACTGACCCACCGGGAGTCCCATTTTCTGTCCAATTACACCGGCAGTGAGGTTTCCGAAGTTACCGCTGGGAACACTAATAGAAATGTTTTTGGTGTTATGGGGGAGTTGACCGATTGCATGAAAGTAGTATATGGCCTGTGGTAAAAAACGCGCAATATTTATGGAGTTGGCAGATGTAGGTTGAATAAATGTTTTTAACGCCGGATCCAGAAAAGCTTCCTTCACCATGCGCTGACAGTCATCAAAATTCCCTTTTACTTCCAGGGCGGTGATATTGTTCCCCAGCGTGGTCATTTGTTTTTCCTGGCTTTCACTCACCATGCCTGATGGATACAGTATGACTACATCTACGTGCTTCATTCCATAGAATCCATGTGCTACAGCACTTCCTGTATCTCCGGAGGTGGCCACGAGAACCACATGTTTTTTATCTTTTTCTCCGGAAAAATAATTCAGGCAGCGGGCCATAAACCGGGCGCCTACATCTTTAAAAGCGAGTGTGGGGCCATGATAAAGCTCAAGCGAATATATATTTTCATCAACTTGTACCAGTGGAATGGGGAAATTCAGCGTCTCATCAATGATTTCTTTTAAATCAGATCCAGGAATATCTTTTCCAAAGTATGGGTGTAGTACAGTATATCCGATTTGCTGAAGGCTTTGTTTATGAAGATTCTGAAGGAAAGCATCAGCCAACAGGGGAACTTCCTGTGGCATATATAATCCATTATCCGCCGGGAGACCTTCAAAAACAGCCTCTCTGGCTGATTTCAATAAAGAGGTATTATTGGTGCTATAGTAATACATAGGCTATATTTTTTCTGACACGCCGCCGCTGCTTATTCCGGAGATATAACAATTGATCGGAATGCCGTTGCTTTCATAGATGTGATGAAGTACACTTTTAATTTTTTCGGCCTTACCCAGGTCATTGGTAATGGCAAACATAGCAGGGCCGCTTCCCGATATATTAAATCCAATCGCCCCAGCTTCCCTGGCCTTTTGTTTGGCTTCATGGTAAAAAGGAATAAGTAGTGAACGAATAGGTTCCGCCACCACATCCATAATAGACCGGCCAATCAAATCGTAATCACCTTTCATCAATCCAGCTACAAGTCCGGCAGTATTTCCCCATTGGGTAATGGCATCATCCAGGCGGACACTCTCCTTTAACATTTTTTTTGCCTCGGCCGTTTTTACCTCTATCTGTGGATGGGCAATCGTGATTACCAGATTATCAGGATAGTTTATCGGGATGATGTCTAAGGGGCTAATACTTCTGATTAACACAAAGCCACCATAGATAGAAGCAGCTACATTATCGGCATGTGGCTTTTTAGATGCCAGCCTTTCTCCTTCCATGGCAAACCTGACCAGGTCATTTTTTGAAAAGGGATTGCCCAGTAGGATGTTAGCGGCTACTACAATGCCTGCCGAGCTGGATGCACTTGAGCCCAGGCCACTGCCAGGCATTACTTTTTTGTCAATTTCGATATCCACCCCAATGGCTTGGTCATGTTCTGCGAGAAGCGCCTTTAATGCTGCTCCTACAACGTTGTTGTTGGGATCATAAGGAAGGTCAGCCCCGGTGATTTTAGAGATGACAATTTTGCTATCCGCTCTTTGTGTAATGGTGATTTCATCGCCAATACCCTCCAGGGCTAATCCCATCACATCAAAACCACAACCAACATTGGCTACGGTAGCCGGTGCAAAAACCTTTACTTTTCTCATAGTTTATCTACCTGTAAATGATATTTAAAAAGGCCTGGACTATTCATCATTTATGTGCAAACCTTAAAACGTCAGCAAAGATTCCTGATGCGGTAACTTCAGCTCCGGCTCCGGCTCCCTTGATGACCAGTGGCTGGTCTGTATAGCGACCCGTATATAACAGCACGATATTGTCTTTTCCTTCCAAATTGTAAAAAGGGTGATCTGGTTTGATGAACTGAAGGCCGGCACTGGCCCTACCTTGATTGTAGGTCGCCACGTATTTTAGTCTGCATCCTTTTTCTGTAGCTTCGGTCAATAATTCACTAAAATCTTTTTCATTTTCTTCCAGTTTTTGGAGGAAGCTTTCCACATCCGGGGCACTCATGATCTCCTCTTTAATGAAAGGTTTGCTTTCTACATCATCCAGATTGCAAACATAACCACTTTCCCTGATCAGAATGAGAATTTTGCGCATCACATCGATACCACTCAGATCAATCCGTGGATCGGGCTCAGTATAACCTTCTTTCATGGCCAGTTTTACCACCTCGACAAAGGGTATTTTGCCGTCGTAATTATTGAAAATAAAGTTCAGGCTGCCGGATAAAACGGCTTCTATACGCTCTACCGTATCACCACTTTTTATCAGGTCGTTAATGGTAGATATGATGGGTAATCCGGCACCAACATTGGTTTCAAAGAGAAATTTCCCTTTATTTTTAAGGGCAATCTTTTTGAGGTTGACGTACCGTTGGTATTCAGATGAACAGGCCACTTTATTTGGTGTAACTACTGATATGGATTCGCCCAGTACCTCTTCATATAAGTCGGCAATGTCATTGCTGTCGGTATTGTCAATGAAAACACTGTTTCTGAGGTTTAGCTCAGTCATGTGGTGCAGGAAGGAAGAAGCATCAAAAGAAAGGTTGGCTTTTTCAAGTTTCTCTTTCCATTTACTGAGGTCAATCCCTTCCTCGTTAAAAATCATTTTCCGACTGTTGGCCAGAGCCACTACCCGGATATCCAGGTGGTGTTTGTCTTGTAGGTATTCAGATTGTTGGAGTAACTGATTGAGGAACGTGCCACCCACGTTGCCCACACCAATGATAAAAAGATTAATTCGCTTACGTTCTGACAGGAAAAAGCTTTCATGCAGACTGCTCAGCGCTTTTTTTACATTTCGTTTTTCGATAACGATGGATATATTTCGCTCGGATGAACCCTGTGCAATAGCTTTAACATTAATGCCATTATCGCCAAGTGTGCCGAAGAGTTTTCCACTTACGCCTACTTGCTGTTTCATGTTACTTCCCACCAAGGCGATGATTGACAACCCGGTTTCAACTTCTACAGGGTCAATCTTATGCATGTTAAGTGCAAGGTCAAACTCTTTTTCAACGGCTTTTCTGGAACGTTCTGCATCACTTTCGTCAACCCCAACACAAATGGAATGTTCACTTGAGGCCTGGGTTATTAATATGACATTGACTTTTTCAAAAGAGAGGGCTTTGAACAACCGGTTTGAAAAGTTCGGAATCCCGACCATACCACTACCTTTTAAGTTGAGCAGCGCTATATTTTGAATGCAGGACAATCCTTTGATCAGTTGGGCACTTTCATCTTTACTCGATATAAATGTGCCTGGAAAATCAGTATTCAGTGTATTTTTGATGATAATTGAAATTTCACGTTCCAGTACTGGTTGGATGGTTGGCGGGTATATCACCTTTGCTCCGAAATGGGAAAGTTCCATGGCATCTTCATAGGTGATGGTATCAATGCTGGAGGCTGAGGTTACAAACCGGGGATCTGCAGTCATCATGCCATCCACGTCAGTCCATATTTCCAGTTGGCTTGCTTCTAAAGCAGCTGCAAGTATGGAGGCTGTGAAATCAGAGCCGCCTCTGCCCAGGGTAGTGGTTTCATCGTGTTTGTCACTGGCTATAAACCCAGGACATAGACACAGGGAATCTTGTTTGTTGAAATGTTCCCGGATGAATTTGTTGGTCTGTTCAAAATCCACATTTGCATTACCGTGGTTGCTGTCCGTTTTAATGAAACTTTTCGGATCTTCCAGGCTACATTTTATTCCTTCTGCATTAAAATAATTACTGATCAATATGGAAGACATCAGTTCTCCGAAGCTCAATAAATAGTCTTTTGTTTTAACCGTAAACTCTTTAATCCAGAAAATGCCTTTACAGATGTCCTCCAATTGGTTGAGGTGTAGTTTTATCTGGCTTATGGTGGAGCTTTGGTTTGAGGGGGGGAACAATTCCCTGACCACATTGATGTGGCGTTCTTCAATATTTTTTAATATGTACTCGTATTCGCTGTCTCCATTAGCGGCCTTTTGTCCGGCACTCAACAGCGAGTCGGTAATTCCTCCCAAAGCCGAAACAACTATGATTACCTTATCATTAGAGGTAAGTTTAGACTTTATGATATCTTTTACCCTTCTTATATTTTCCGGGGTACCTACAGAGGTGCCTCCAAATTTTAATACGACCATCTCAAGGTGTTAATAAGTTAAAATAAATATAAATAGTGATCACGACAATGCCAGTTAGGCGAAATATATATCTGTACCCCCTAAGGGGTATTCGTAGTTGCTGTAGTCGTCATGCACTGCAGGTCAATATAGCGAAATGCTGTATGTAGTATGGTGAGTATGTTCTCCATCAAATTTTAAACGTGCGTAAAAGTAGCTGATAATTTTATAAACTGAAAAACAATAAAATGTTTTTTAGCCTGAATGATTCATGAATTTACGGAATGAAAGCAAAAGGGCGAATAAAGGAAAGTTTTTTGGTCTGCTTTACCAGGGGTGCGATACTGAATTAAGTGAATAGTTCAGCGATCTATGTCATCGTATATGAGGGAGCTTATGTGTGGCATTATTATAAATTATTCGATGATATCTGCACAAAAAAAGAAAAGCCCGGCTACAATTGCCAGGCTTTTCAGAACATCTGTTTTTAATGTTTCGTTTATCCACTACATGCTTCGCAAGCATCCGGGTTATCAAGAGAACAGGCCATATCTGCCCGGTTTTGATCGTCAGGTGATTGGGTCGTGGGTTCGTGCAGAGCCGCTTTATCCACTGTAAATTTAATAGCATCGGTTGCTGCTTTTGATCTAAGGTAATACATGCCGGTTTTAAGCCCTTTCTTCCATGCGTAAAAATGCATGGAGGTTAGTTTTCCAAAATTAGGATCCTGAATGTGGATATTCATACTCTGGCTCTGGCATATATAGGGTCCGCGGTCAGCGGCCATATCAATTATTGCTTTTTGAGATATCTCCCAAACTGTTTTATACAGTTCTTTGAGCTCATCAGGAATATCAGCTATATTCTGCACCGAACCGTTGGCCTGAATGAGTTTATTTTTCATGTTTTCATTCCAAAGGCCCCGGTCTATCAAATCCTGCATCAGGTGTTTGTTTACCACAATAAACTCTCCGGATAAAGTTCGGCGTGTATATATATTAGAGGTATAAGGCTCAAAACACTCTGTGTTGCCCAAAATTTGAGAGGTAGATGCGGTAGGCATGGGTGCTACCAGTAGTGAATTTCTTACCCCGTGCTTTCTGACCTCCTGCTTAAGGGATGTCCAGTCCCAACGATCAGTGGCGGGATTAACCCCCCACATATCAAATTGAAATATCCCTTTTGAAACCGGTGACCCTTTGTAGGTTTCATAGGGTCCTTGCTCTATGGCAAGGTCTTTTGAAGCCGTCATGGCTGCGAAGTAAATGGTTTCAAAGATTTCTTTGTTGAGTTGACGGGCTTCAGGCGACTCAAAGGGCATGCGCAACAAGATGAAAGCATCGGCTAATCCCTGTACGCCCAATCCAATAGGCCGGTGGCGCATATTGGAGTTTTTGGCCTCCTCCACCGGGTAATAGTTTACATCAATCACCTTGTTGAGGTTCATGGTGGCAACATAAGTGATTTCATATAACTTTTGGTGATCAAAAGTGCCATCAGTAACAAATTTAGGCAATGCAAGTGATGCCAGGTTACATACGGCCACTTCATCGGGTGAAGTGTACTCTATAATTTCGGTACATAAGTTGCTGGACTTAATAACCCCGAGATTTTTCTGGTTGGACTTTTTATTAGCAGCATCCTTATAGAGCATATAAGGTGTGCCAGTCTCAATATGTGATTCGAGAATTTCAAACCAAAGATCCTGTGCTTTTACCTGCTTTCTGTATTTTTCTTCTTTCTCATATTTGGTGTAAAGCTTTTCAAACTCTTCACCATAGCATTCGGAAAGACCGGGGGCCTCATTGGGGCAAAATAACGACCACATATCATTGTCCTGTACCCGCTTCATGAATAAATCAGGAATCCAAAGGGCGTAAAATAAATCACGGGCCCTGAGTTCTTCCTTGCCATGGTTTTTCTTCAGGTCAAGGAAAGGAAAAATATCGGCATGCCAGGGCTCGATGTAAATGGCAAAACTGCCTTTCCGTTTACCACCCCCCTGATCAACATACCGGGCAGTCATGTCAAAATTCCGAAGCATGGGAACGATGCCGTTGGATACGCCACCTGTTCCTTTAATATAAGAACCCTTTGCACGAACATTATGTACACTCAATCCGATGCCCCCCGCTGATTGTGAAATTTTGGCTGTTTGCTTTAAGGTGTCGTAAATGCCGTCTATGCTATCATCCTTCATGGTGAGGAGGAAGCAGGAAGATAGCTGTGGTTTTGGTGTGCCCGCATTGAAAAGGGTAGGTGTGGCATGTGTAAACCACTTTTCAGACAAGAGGTTATATGTTTTTATAGCAGATTCAATATCTTCCTTGTGGATGCCCACTGCCACCCGCATAAGCATATGTTGAGGCCTTTCCACAATGTTGCCACCTACTTTCATTAAATATGATCTTTCAAGAGTCTTAAATCCGAAATAATCATAGCTGAAGTCCCTATCGTAAATGATGCTCGAATCCAGCAATGCCGCATTTTTCTTGATGATAGCATAAACATCCCGTGCTACCAGCGGAGCATTTTCGCCTGTTTTGGGATCAACATAAGTGTACAGTCTTTTCATGGTGTTGGAAAAAGACTTACTGGTCACTTTATGTAAATTGGAAATTGCAATTCGAGCAGCCAACCTGGCAAAATCAGGATGTATGGTGGTCATGGAAGCAGCTGTTTCGGCGGCCAGGTTATCCAGTTCAACCGTGGTTACTCCATCATAAATCCCATTAATCACTTTTTTGGCTACCTCAATAGGTTCCACATAATTGAGGTCAAGACCATAGCACAGCTTGTCTATCCTCGCTGTGATCTTGTCAAATTTGACGGACTCTCGTCTGCCGTCTCTTTTCAATACTAACATGTTCGCGGGTGTTTATATTGGTTAAATTTTATTATTAAAAATCTTCATCTAAGCTAAACTTGGGGGAAGTTTCCCCTTCCTTATTGGTGCTGTTCATTACTCCGGCCTTCTGGTATTCCCCAACGCGTTTCTCAAAGAAATTAGTTTTCCCTTGCAGGGAAATCATTTCCATAAAATCAAACGGATTGGTTGAGTTATATATTTTTTCACCAGTGAGCTCGAGGAGTAGCCTGTCAGCCACAAATTCGATATACTGACACATCAGATCAGCATTCATACCAATCAACCCAACGGGTAGCGCATCGGTTACAAATTCTTTTTCAATATCTACTGCATCCATAAGTATCCCTTTTACGGTTTCCTTTGGTAGTTTATTGATTACATGTTGGCTGTAGATATGGCAGGCGAAATCGCAGTGCAAACCCTCATCACGAGAGATCAATTCGTTAGAGAAACTTAATCCGGGCATTAGCCCCCGCTTTTTCATCCAGAAGATTGAACAGAAGCTCCCGGAGAAAAAGATGCCTTCTACAGCGGCAAATGCAACCAGTCTTTCCTGAAAACTTCCCTGGTCTATCCAGCGAAGTGCCCAGTCTGCTTTTTTCTTCACGCAGTCCATGGTGTCAATGGCGTGAAAGAGCAGGTCTTTTTCCTTTGGATCTTTGACATACGTATCAATAAGGAGTGAGTATGTCTCGGAGTGGATGTTCTCAATGGCGATCTGGAAACCATAAAAAAACTTCGCTTCGGTATATTGGACTTCGGAAACGAAATTTTCTGCCAGGTTTTCATTTACAATGCCATCACTGGCAGCAAAAAATGCCAGTACGTAGGTAATGAAATGCCTTTCTCCATCATTGAGGTTTTCCCAGTCAGTCAGGTCCTGACTTAGATCAATTTCCTCTGCTGTCCAGAAGCTGGCTTCAGCTTTTTTATAAAACTCCCAAATATCATCGTGTTCAATCGGGAAGAGGACAAACCTGTCCTTGTTCTCCTGTAAAATTGGTTCTGGCTGATGGCCGCTATTAGACATAATGATCTACTGCTTTTAATATATAAGGTGTATTTATTACTGGTTAAAACGTTCACACTGCAAAATGTCAACATACTGAGCTGAAATAGGCAAGTGTTTTAATCAAATTTATCCCAAAAATGATGAGTAATTAATCCGCCTGTATCATTTGGGTTTTTCTTGGGGTAAATCCTTACAAAGATTGCAAAAACAGGGCTAAAAATCAAAAGTGTTACAACGTATACTTACATATAAGTTAATGGTATATATGCCGTAATATATGGCTGTTATAGGCATTTAACATCACTTAAACATTTCAAAAACAAGAAAAAAATAGATGCAATGTGGGATATATTTTTTCAAAAAATATTAAAAAAAAAATATTGACGTCATTTATTTGAAAAAATTCACAGAAGCCATATCTTTGCACTCCATTTTTGAGAAACAAGAGAATAGAGACAAATGTACGCTATCGTAGATATTGCAGGAAAGCAAATTAAAGTAAGCCAGGATCAGGAGGTGATTACACCTAAGATTGATGCAGAGAAAGGCACAGCTGTAGAGTTCGATCAGGTGTTGTTACTGGATGATGAAGGTAAGGTCACCGTTGGAGCACCTTTTGTTAAAAAAGCAAAGGTGTCAGCCAAAGTGCTGGATCATGGCAAAGGAGACAAGGTTATTGTCTTCAAAAAGAAAAGAAGAAAAGGTTACAAAGTGAAAAACGGTCACCGTCAGGATTTTACCCGGGTGGTGATAGAATCAATTTCAAAGTAAAAAACCATGGCACATAAGAAAGGAGCAGGTAGTTCACGCAACGGAAGAGAGTCGGAAAGTAAACGGCTGGGCGTAAAAATATTTGGTGGCCAACAGGTCATTGCAGGTAATATTATTGTACGCCAACGGGGCACCAAGCAGCACCCGGGAGATAATGTAGGGATGGGGAAAGACCATACCCTGTTTGCACTGACCAATGGGGTGGTGAAATTTA
>JAOUKJ010000668.1 GCA_029882675.1 Cyclobacteriaceae bacterium | reverse complement strand
TTCAATATGTGGCGGCCCCCTTCTGATCCTGAATTCCCCTGGCCCAGCCTGTTTATCACCAGTACCATCGTGGGTATCTGGTATTGGTGTACCGACCAGTATATTGTACAACGAACCCTTACGGCCAAAAACCTAAAGGAGGCCCGGCGGGGTACCATCTGGGGGGCCGCACTCAAATTGCTGCCGGTTTTTCTCTTTCTGGTTCCGGGTGTGATTGCCCTGGTGCTTAAACAAAGGGGCGAAATACACTGGGACAGCCCCGACCAGGCTTTTCCCGTACTGATGAGCAACCTGCTTCCTTCCGGCATGCGGGGATTGGTAGCTGCCGGCCTGCTCGCTGCTTTGATGAGCTCCCTGGCTTCGGTATTTAACTCCTGCTCTACGTTGTTTACCGTAGATATATATAAGAAGCTGAAGCCGAACACGCCTGAAAAAAAACTTGTCAATATCGGGCGTATTTCTACGGCCATCGTTGTAATACTCGGGATATTATGGATACCTATTATGGCCAATATCTCCGGCGTACTTTATGAATATTTACAAAAAGTACAAACCTACATATCGGCACCCATAGCCACCATATTCCTGCTGGGCATCTTTTATAAAAGAATTAATTCTTACGGAGCCATGGCTACGCTGATATCCGGCTTTTTCATTGCCGGTGGACGTATTATCCTGGAGTTGATGAGAGACAGCCTTACGGAGGGGAGTATAATACACACCCTGGCCACCATGAACTTCCTCACCTTCGGGGCCTATTTCTTTTTGTTGTGTATTGTCATTGCCATCGGGGTGAGTCTGGCCACGCCGGCCATGCCCAGAGAAAAGCTGGTTGGTTTGACCTTTGGTACGCTGAGTGATGAGCAAAAGGCCTCCCGAAAGAACAGTTACAACTGGGTAGATATCATTACTTCTCTTGTTGTGCTGGCCATAGTTATTTATGTAATGACGACGTTTAATGGGAAGTGATGTGGGAAGGTTATCGCTATGGCTTTAACGGTAAAGAGAAAGACCAGTCCGGCGAGTTCGGCGGAAACACCACCTACGACTACGGGTTCAGGATATATAACCCGACCATTGGGAAGTTTTTGAGTGTGGACCCGTTGACGAAAGAATATCCTTGGTACACTCCTTATCAGTTTGCGGGGAATAAGGTGATCATGGCAAGCGATAAGGATGGTTTGGAAGAAGAGCTTGAAATGGTGTATAAATCCGGTGAAAAAACAATTACAAAAATAATTAACATTAACCAGAGAGGTGTAAGTTCAATAATTGATTCGTATGCACGGGCCTTTCATAAGGTAGGCACCCCGGAAACACATTATTGGATAGAGGGTTATAATGAATTTCAGGAAATATTTAATGTCTATAAAGGAGAAACACCAGACAGCCGACGAGTTGGGACTTTAAAGATAGACATGACCAAGGGAGATTTTCCGCATGTTTCATACTATGTAAAAGAAAAGAAGAAAGACCCGAGAGAAGATTATACTATTGGGGCAGGGTTTAAAGGAGCGTATAAGGTTAATGAAAATTTCTTTAATGGAGAGGATGAAGGGGCCAGGAATGCGAGAAATATAGTAGGAGGTATGGTTTCAATTGCTTTTGCTATACCTTCAGGTGGGTCTTCTCTCACTACTCTGGGAGTATTGGAAATCGGCTTGGGTTCAAATGAAGTTTTAAGTGGAGCGCTTAATGCTACTGAAGTTATGGAAATTGGCAATAATATTATAAAAGACTTTCTTTTTGATAAATATGGTGCAAATGGCGCTGTGGCTTTTGATTTATTTAATTTAAGTTAAAAAGTACCAGTATTTACAGAAATAGCACTGAAGCTTATAAAAATATGGTGGTCTTTGAAAATAAAAAAGCCGCAGTAGATTTTATCCGCTTGATGGAATCAACTTTGGGAGGCACAAGAGCAGGTTTTGATTTACACAAAAGCTATGAAAATAAGATTGAGGAAGATAAAAAATCAAATGCCAATAGCAGACAAGAATAGGAAATTAGTCGTGTCGAGTAAAATACTGGCAATTCCCTTTATTTTAGCTACTCTTTTATTTTGGTTTCTTCCTTATCTTATTATAAGAAAAGGATTTACAATAATAGAATATATTGAAATAACTTGGTATATGATCTTATTTCACTATTTATGGTTTATTCAAATACGACTAATAAAAATAAATGTGTATAATGATGATTCGCTTTCTGTACGGTACGTTTTAATGCCTTTCATTAAGGAAAAAGTATTTTATTTCCATGATTTGGATAAGATTGAATATTCACAAAACAGAGGCGCTCGGTATGGCACCAGCTTTTTTAAAATATACACAAAAAGGGGACGTCCAAAAAAATACCATTTAAGTGATTTTCTAAGAATAAAAGAGGTTTTAAGCATAATGGAGCAG
>JAOUKJ010000666.1 GCA_029882675.1 Cyclobacteriaceae bacterium | reverse complement strand
CGCTCCAAAAAGTGCTAAGATTCCCTGTTCATTCGCTTCACAGATTCCCCTTTCAGTGATAAGACCTGTAACTAGTCGTGCAGGGGTAATGTCAAACCCGTAATTGGCGGCAGGACTATCCTGCGGAGTCAGAAGTACTTCTTTGATCTCTCCGTCGCAAAGGCCCCGGATGTATTTGACTTCATTTTCTTCCCGCTTTTCTATGGGGATTTCACCAAGACCATTCCTGATCTCCCAATCGAATGTGGACGAGGGTAAGGCCACATAAAACGGAATGTTATTGTCTTTTGCAGCCAAAGCTTTGAGGTATGTGCCTATTTTGTTTGCTACATCACCGGTATAAGTGGTTCGGTCAGTGCCTGTGATCACCAGATCCACCATTCCCTGTTGCATCAGGTGTCCGCCGGTATTGTCCGGAATGATGGTATGAGGTACACCGTGCCCGTTCAATTCCCAGGCTGTCAGGCTGGCGCCCTGGTTTCGGGGCCGGGTTTCGTCCACCCACACGTGGACGTCAATTCCGCTATCGAAGGCTGCGTAGATCGGTGCTGTTGCACTGCCATAATCGACAAATGCCAGCCAACCGGCATTACAATGGGTCAGAATATTTACCCGCTCTCCTTTCTTTTTGAGCTGAATTTCTTTGATCAGGTCGAGGCCAAACTCCCCGATTCTTCTGCAATATTCGGCGTCTTCATCGGCAATATCCCTGGCTGTTTGGTAGGCAATATCGACTTTGTCGCTGTTACTACTTCCTTTTTTTAGGGCAGCTAATTGCCGGTTTACTGCCCAGGCTAGGTTTACGGCTGTTGGCCGGGTAGCTGTGAGCTTTTTAGCAGCCAGTTCCAGGTACTCATCAAACGAATTGTGCTCCGATGCTTCAAGGGTGGCGAGGTACATTCCATAGCCTGCCGCAGCTCCTATGAGCCCGGCTCCTCTCACGTGCATGTCTTTAATGGCCACGGCCATATGGTCTACGGTGGTCAGGTTTTCGATGATGAACTCATGCGGCAAACTGCGCTGGTCGATAATCTGAATAGTCTTTTTATCTTCCTTATCTACCCATATTGTACGGTAATATCCCCCTTTTACTTTCATTTGTTTGTTTTAATTGAGTTGTTAAAAACCGTACATGCCCATTATTCTCTATTTGCATGACAGACCGAAGGCGCCCGTCAACCCATCCGTTGCGCTCCTTGATCTGTGTACCTACCTTTTTGCAGGTATCGATCGCATTATGAATCACCCACAATGTAAAATATATGCAAACAAGAAAAAAAGATTAATGAGCTGTATTATAATTTATTAGCCCAATAAAATGATACACCCCCTTTTGCCCTTAAAATTTGAACTTGATGGGCATTCTGACCCCGGATAACTTGCCAACCTACCAATGCCCTTCCCCTTGTCAGTGGGTGGTTTTAGGTGTTTCCTCAGCTAAAAAGGTCGAAATTATATCTTCAAAAACCCATTGTTTACTGAATAAATCCACATGGCCACATTGGGGTATTATAGCCAATTGACTATTGGGCAATGTTTGATGAACATGCGTAAAATTGTCTATACGAAAATACTGGTCTCTGTCGCCGCCAATGACCAGTACTGGACTACGGATTAATTTTGCTGCTTCATCGGTGATAAATACCGGTTGCATATTCACTTTATTCAATTCCGCTATAAATTCATTCCAGCGTTCCGGTTGCGGCATCAGTTTTTTCCGGCTACTCACAAAACCGGGATAACTTTTCTCCAGGCCTTCCCCGGTCAATCCCTTCATTGAGTTTAATGCCGGTTTATGGAACCAGTCTGAACCAAAGCCACCAGCCAGGGCAACAACCTTGTCCGTCAAATCGGGATAATTGGCCGCAAACAGGAACGATATGATCGCACCATCGCTAAATCCAACAATCAGGGCCTTCTCGTCGCTCTCTTTTTTAAGAATTTTCGACACATCTTCGGCAAATAAGTCATAGGACAATTCCTTTTCCCCCAGTTCAGATTTTCCATGTCCTCGTGTGGCAATAGCAATCACTTTATAATTTTTACTTAAAACCGGGATGTATTTTTCATATTCGTTGATGTAGCCGAACATCCCTCCATGCAATAGTAAAACCGGTTTACCTTCTCCATACACTTCGTAGTATATTTTAGCGTCTCCTACGTCTAAATAATGTCCTGCGGTATCGTTTGTACCATAGTTCTGGTTTTGGCCATTTGTTTCATTGGTCAGTACGAACAAAAGGCCAATGAGGTAAATAATGCTTGTTTTTTTCATTGGAGGTTTATTTTGGTTTCTTCAAAGGTAAACTATCGGTTGGTGCATCTCCGCTTTGAGCAAACTACTGAAAGGTAGTCAGATTTTCGAAGGGGTGCAACTCCCTGAAAACAGATAGCGTTCATTGGACGGTCAGTCAAT
>JAOUKJ010000665.1 GCA_029882675.1 Cyclobacteriaceae bacterium | reverse complement strand
AAACAAATTAGTACAATGGGTGGCTATTTTACTGGTCCTGCTATTTTTGCTGATGTACTTTTTATAAGCGTTGTTTTAAAATATTCTGATATTTAGAAACAGCAGGTTCGGAGCCCCCACAAACACTAATATTTCATATTTATTCGCGCTCATAAGCGCGAACAAATATGAAATATTAATTTACCCTTCCACGGCCAATCGTACCTGCCGGGACCTGATCAGGATATAAACCTGAAATAACATCACACCTACTATGAACATAAACGAAATAGCAGGTAAAATGCCATGCATATAGGGAAAAGGCGTTTCTATTCTTTTGGCCGGTACCTTTACCAGCATGGTTTGGCCTGTGGCCGTGAAGGAATCAGCCTTCAGCCAGTTTTTTCCGTATTCTGGAAAGACTTTCCGGCTCAATACCAATAAAAGAAGCGAGGTCTTTTTGGGAAATACGTTGTACCCATTCGGGCCTGGATCGAACCAATTCCTGATAACGCTCTGCAAGGCTTTTGAAGTGAAAGGAAGACAACAGGTCGAAATAGTGTATATAGACATACTCAATCCTCTTCCACAGATCGTCTCGCATAGGACCGGGCACAGTCACCATACTCCCGATAAAATCGATGCATTCTTCTTTATAAATACCGTCTTGCATAATCCGGGTTTAACTATTATAATTATAATAAATAATTTAGACATATGCACATGGATGAGTGAAAATAAAGAGACAAATCACAAAAATCTCTATATTGAAAAATAATAAACAGAATTTTAAAAAAATGGGCTACAAAAAACTATTCATCGCCTGTGCGGTCTGTTTGGTAAACACCCTTGAAGTAAAAGGTCAGGAAGTTGTAAAGGTGTGGGAGGAACCACTGACGTTGCCCACCTACCTGACCAGGGCTCCTGACAAAAATCCCATGTTTTTCAGGGGCCAGTCATACCAGGGGGCAAGCCGGTATATCTACCCCTATGCATTGTCAGACAACCTCACCGATAAAAAAACAGACAAAACATATAGAGCCGTGTACCTTGAAAATGAGTACATCAAGTTGTGCGTGTTACCTGAAATAGGCGGACGGCTCTTTTATGCTACGGACAAAACCAATGGGTATGAGCTTTTTTATCGTCAACATGTGATCAAACCTGCCAATATCGGTATGCTTGGTGCGTGGATATCGGGTGGTGTAGAGTTTTGTGTTTTTCATCATCACCGCGCCTCCACCAACCTTACGGTGGATTACCGATTGGAGCAAAACGAAGATGGAAGCGCCACCATCTGGATCGGGGAAACCGAACCCCGGCACCGCATGAAATGGACGTTGGGCATCACACTATACCCGGGCAAATCATACCTGGAAGTGGACGGAAGGCTTTATAATGCCACAGAAAACACCAATTCTATTTTATACTGGGCCAATGTGGCCACGCATGCCAATCCGGATTATCAGGTCTTTTTCCCCCCCGGCACCGACTTTACCGTTTACCATGCTAAAAACAGTTTTGCCCACTGGCCTGTCACATCCAGCACTTACAATGGCAAGGACCATTACAAAAACAACATTGATGCCAGCTGGTGGAAAAACCACCCCGATCCCGTCTCCATGTTTGCCCATGACATCAAAGAGGGTTTTCTGGCCGGGTATGATCATGGAAAAAAAGCCGGCACCATGCATGTGGCCAACCACCACATTGTAAAAGGAGCCAAACTCTGGGAATGGGGCCCCGGCCCATACGGATCCATGTGGGATTCCAAGGTGCTTACCGACAGCGATGGGCCTTACGCCGAACTGATGGCCGGTGCCTACTCAGACAACCAGCCCGATTATAGCTGGTTAAAGCCTTATGAGTATAAAACATTCAAACAATATTGGTACCCCTTGCGGGAAACGGAAGGGGCAGTGGCTGCCAGCATAAACGCTGCAATAAACATGAAACAGGTCAATGAAAAAGAAGCCCTTATTGCTGTTAATACCACCCAGCGTTATCATGACGCCACCATCTCCCTGTATCAGGGAGCACGAGAAGTTTTCAATACTGTTGTTTCCATTGCCCCGGAAGCCCCCTTTCGAAAGATCGTTACGTTGCCCAATGCCAATATTGAAAGCCTTACACTCCTGTTAAAAGACCAAAACGGGGAAGATCTCCTCACCTACCAACCGGTAAAAAAGGAATCGGATCTGCCCCTGCCAGAACCGGTAATCCCCCCGAAAAATCCGGAAGAAATCATATCCATCGAAGAGCTGTATCTAACCGGGTTAAGGATACAACAATTTCACAATGCGCGTATTAACGCAATGCCCTATTTTCAGGAAGCGCTTAAAAAAGATCCTTTGGACAGTCGTTCAAATACGGCCATGGGGATAATAAAAAAACAGGAATTTAAACTTGCAGAAGCAGCACATTATTTCAGAACAGCTCT
>JAOUKJ010000664.1 GCA_029882675.1 Cyclobacteriaceae bacterium | reverse complement strand
TTGCTTACAAACCAGTTGTTGTTGCCTGTGGTGTTGTCATACCATAAAAAATCAGTAATGCCATCGGCGTTCCAGTCTCCAAACTGGATCTTGCCCCCTCCGGCAAGATCACTGGTCCTGATTTTATCTTTCTCAACGGTAAAAGTAATTTTATTTTGCACTCTTCCCTGGTTGAGAAACCAGCGGTTTTTTCCGGATACTGCATCGTACCACATTACATCGGTACTCCCATCGCCATTCCAGTCATTCAGGTACAGGCTGGTGCCCCCGGTAATATCGTCCCTGAAAATACCGTTATAATCTGCTTCAAAATCAATATTACCACTTACACCAAACAGGTTGAAAAACCATGTATTATCGCCGGTGGCCTTATTATACCACATCACATCGGTAAGGGCATCTCCGTTCCAGTCGCCCATATGGAGTTCCCCACCCCTGATCTGGTCGGAAGGAACCACCACCTTATTGTACAATTCAAACCCTGAACCGGTATTGACAAACCACCTGTTGGTACCGTCAGCGCTGTTCCACCACAGCAGGTCTGTTTTAGCATCGCCGTTCCAGTCGCCCATGGATATTCCATTGCCCTGCATAATCATGGAAGCGGGCAACTTGTAGGCGGCATCTTCAGCAAAAACAAGATTACCCCGGTTCATGTAGAAAATATTATCACCGTTGGTCTTGTTATAAAACATCAGGTCGGTAAACCCGTCCCTGTTCCAGTCAACGGGGTTTACCGAATAACCATTGGGAACGGAGGGAAGTATATTTTCTACCTGTGTGAGGTCAAATTTCAGGCTATCGTTCCATGTAAAATTGACTGGCCTGAGGCTTTTTCCATTACTGCCTATTTCCCTGATAGAAACCAGCTTTGTTCGAATATCGAGTTTGTACTTAAACAAGTATTCGCGTAAGATCGTATTAGCAGCTGTGACCCCAATTTTCTTTAATCGGCGGGCCTTTAGCACTTTCGACCCGTATATGTATTGTTCAGAGGCATCGGGCCGGTATTCATATTCAAACTGCACCTTATAGGCAGGAGCCAAGCCGGCATTCAGGTTACCGGCATATTCTATCCGCAAAGGATAAAACTCACCGGTGGCATTGTTCTCCTCATATAAAAAGCTAATGGTATTACCATTGGTATCATATATTTTATTGACCGCCCAGAAAAGCACCTCTTGTCTGCCCTGGGCCTCTATGCGTGAGTCTTTCGTAAAGCCGTATTCGTAGGTAAGTCCCGATTTTGTTTTTACCAGAAAACGGGAAGTGACCCCGTTCTCCATAAAAGAGATCACCCTGGAAAAGTTATTGCTTTCGGTCCGGTACTCCGTACCATTGGCGCCATATACACCCCCTCCAATGGAAACCAGACGTTCACCGTCCATATTGAAACGGTCATTTTCATTAAAATTCACCCCATCAAGGAGTTTGTCTTGCTCATAGGTAGCAGGCGAACGGCTGATCATACTCAATCCACCCAATGACCAGCCAACCCCAAGAATACCGTTGGATCCTGTTGAACTATACACCATAGACAAGTCAGGTTTCATTCCTCCAGTGCCCAGGGGTAGCTTTACAGGCACTACATAGGTGGCCCCTCCACCTTCATTTACATTGAAGTAGCCTTGGGTAAACCCAAAATCCTCACCCGGCACTGACTCAAGCGTGGGAAAAGTGGATATTTGCACTTTTTGCTCAATTACAGTGACCCCATCAGTAGCAAAGAAGCTCACATAAAAAGGCTCTGTGTCCTGCTGATCCGGGGTAAAGGAAAAAAGGCCCGTGGCCGGATCAAAGGCCACCTGACCAAAAGGGCTGCCCGCGACCTGATATGAAAGTGTGGCACTGGGCGCAGATGCAGGTGGAGTAACATAAAATTCCAGCCGACTCCCCACCCGGATTACCTGATTGCCCAGGGAAGTTACTTCAATTTCCGGGGGACCAGAATAATCGTTTTGCAGACCATTGGTAATACGGTACCCGGTAGTGGCGCCACCACCCTGCACCACCTGGCCAATGGTATAGTTGACCTGATAGTTAGGTGATTTGTGCCCTCCGCCCTGGGTACTTATACTCTGGGGCGACAGGGACTGGCTCTGCCCAAAGTGGGCCGTCAGTACCGCTAATATTGCAAAACCGACACTTTTAATTTGTTTCAGAAAATCCATCATAGCATAACCAGGCGTTTATTAGTACTTGATGATATAGTTGACATAAGCGTTTTTTGGCCGGGTTTCCGTTCCTCCACTATTGCCAGTCTGTCCTGTAATATTTGCATCGAAACCCCACAATGTATAAGACCTTCTGTATCCGCTTGCCGTTCCCGTATATGTACTAATCCCATGTGAATGACTATTAAACTGATCTCCCTGAAAAGACCCCACCGCGTTACCAATATTCCCATTGGGGCTGATGGTA
>JAOUKJ010000663.1 GCA_029882675.1 Cyclobacteriaceae bacterium | reverse complement strand
AATGCCATAGCGCAACGTGCTGCAGATCAGGGAATAAAATGCTCTTATCACCCTAACTCCCCCATGGGTTCGGTTTACCGGACAGCAGAAGATTACAAAATACTGCTCCACGGGCTGGATCAAAAAGTGATTGGCTACACTCCGGATGTTGGTCATATTGCCAAAGGAGGCATGGATCCATTGGCCATCATCAAAGAATACCGAGATCAGGTGAACATGGTGCATTATAAAGACATGTTTGCCGATGGTCGCTGGGCGCCAACAGGGGAAGGTGTTGTTGATTTTGAAGGAATTACCAGATACCTGGTGGATACGGGATTTGAAGGCTGGATTATTATGGAAGATGAATGTGATGAGGCTATCACCGATCCTGATGGTGTGACCCGACAGGATGGTATTTATATAAATAATATTATTAGACCTTTGGTTTAATCAGTGTCCGTATATAAAGTCATGATTTAAAGTTTTTCTCCGCCTGAGGTGGAGAAAAACCGATTAAACGTTGAAATTTTGAGGCCGCAGGACAAAAAATTTCAACGTTAGGATATAATAGTTCGACAGGTGCGAAAGGCATGTATGCCCAGGTACTATAAATAAATTAAATAATTGAAAAATACTAAAATTATGCATAAAATATTCAGTTTATTATTCCTTTCAGTATGGATTATGGCGTCCTGTTCGTCATCCGGTAATGACAATTCTTCAACCCAGGACAGTACAGCTGTGGAGGGAGCGGTGGCTGAGGGTCCTCAACAATGGATTACCTACGAAGGAGAGGCCGGGAGTAAGCACATCGTGTTGGTTTCCGGTGATGAGGAATACCGATCCGAAGAGGCCATGCCTTTGTTGGCCAAAATTTTAAATGAGCAACACGGTTTTACCTGTACCGTGTTATTCGCCCAGGATCCTGAGATACCGGGGACTGTAAAACCGGACTACAACTTCAATGTGCCCGGCCTGGAACATCTTGGTAAGGCTGATCTGATGATTTCATTTTTGAGGTTCCGGAACCTGCCTGACGATCAGATGAATCACATTGATCAATACCTGAAATCAGGAAAGCCCGTGATGGGTTTGCGCACGGCGACGCATGCTTTTGATGTCAAAGACTCTACCTCAAACTGGTTTCACTACGGGTGGAACTACGCGGGTCAAAAGGAAGAGTGGCACGGTGGCTTTGGCCGTTTAGTGCTGGGAGAAACCTGGATAGCCCATCATGGCCATCACAGGCATGAGAGTGCGAGGGGAATAACAGCTCCCGGAGCAGAAGGACATGCTATCCTCAATGGAATTGCCGATGGAAGTATTTGGGCACCTTCAGATGTTTACCGCGTCAGGTTGCCACTGCCGGGCGATTCAAAACCCCTGGTTTTAGGACAGGTCATAAAAAGAGCAGCCGAATATGATGAAAATGATCCCCTGTACGGTATGCGGGATACCGATACTGAAGTGGTCACAGAAAACCGCGATGGCGAAAATCCCAACGAGCCGTTGATGCCCATCGCATGGGTGAAATCATACCAGTTGCCCGGTGGGCAACTGGGAAGGGCATTTACAACAACAACAGGTGCAGCTACTGATTTACTCAATGAGGGAGTAAGGCGAATGATTGTAAATGCCAGTTATTGGTTGCTTGATAAAGAGGTGCCGACAGAAGCTTCTGTTGCCATTCCTGAAGATTATAACCCTACTGCTTTTTTCTTTACAGAAAAGGGCTATTGGGAAGGGAAGGATTTGAAAATTGAAGATATAAAGTAACAAATGCGTAAGTAATCATGAAGAAAATTCATTTAAGCATAGTCATTGCAGGCCTGGCTTTACTCTTTACACAGGCATGTCATCAGGAAAAGACAGAAATTGCAGAAATCAGGAATCCCCTGGCCTTACCGGTTTTGGAGGGTGCAAACCGGCCCCACAATGTCATCTTTATCCTGAGCGATGATCACCGCTATGATTTTATGGGTTTTACAGGTAAAATTCCGTGGCTGGAAACACCAAATATGGATCGCCTGGCCGCTGAAGGGGCTCACTTTCCGAATGCTTTTGTCACAACATCGTTGTGTTCTCCGAGTAGGGCATCAATTCTTACCGGGATGTACTCCCACAGTCATACGATTGTAGACAATCAGGCACCAATGCCCGAAGGCCTTACTTTCTTTCCGGAATATTTACAGGAAAGCGGCTATCAGACCGGTTTTTTTGGTAAATGGCACATGGGCGATATGGGCGATGCCCCCCAGCCCGGCTTTGACCACTGGGAAAGCTTCCGGGGCCAGGGTACATACTATAAACCTACCTTAAACATTAACGGGGAAAGGACGGAATATCCGGACACTACTTATATCAGTGACCTGCTCACCGACCATGCTCTTGATTGGATGGACAATGTTGATAAAGAAAAACCGTTCTTTATGTATCTCTCT
>JAOUKJ010000662.1 GCA_029882675.1 Cyclobacteriaceae bacterium | reverse complement strand
TTGATGCCACGGCTACCAATAATGACCTGCGGTACCCTGCCCGCGGAGAGTTTATTGTCGATGAAATACAGGTTGAGTATATGAACCTCACGGCTGATTTCAACCTGATGAGAAAATTGAGCCGGGAGAACAACGGAAAATATTTTCACATCAACCAAGCCGAACAGTTGGAAAATGAACTTACCCCTGAACTGGCCCGGGGTATTATTCATACCCACAATACGTTTAAGCCCCTTATCCAGTGGGAATGGGTTTTTGTATTGTTCCTGGTGCTGTTTACCACGGAATGGTTCCTCCGAAAATATTACGGCACATATTGACAAGCAAAAGTAACATTCCCGTTTATAAATCCTGATTAATTATATATCTTGCAGACGATGGAAAATTTCGTTGTATCGGCTAGAAAATACCGCCCAAAGGGATTCGAAGAAGTCGTGGGACAGGAACACATTACGACCACGCTTACCAATGCCATTAATAACAATCAACTCGCCCAGGCCCTGTTGTTTTGTGGCCCACGCGGTGTGGGTAAAACTACCTGTGCCCGTATTGTGGCCCGGATGATCAATGAGTTTGAAAATACTGAAAACCAAACCCTCAATATCTTTGAACTCGATGCCGCTTCAAACAATTCGGTAGAAGATATCAGAAACCTGATAGATCAGGTGCGCTATCCTCCTCAACAGGGGAAATATAAGGTGTATATTATTGATGAGGTTCATATGCTGTCCAACCAGGCCTTCAACGCCTTTCTAAAGACGCTGGAAGAACCCCCACCATATGCTATTTTTATTCTGGCTACTACAGAAAAACATAAAGTGATTCCCACCATCCTCTCTCGTTGTCAGATCTATGACTTCAATAGGATCAAGGTATCTGACATGGCCAGTTACTTAAAGAAAATAGCCGGATCAGAGGGGATAAGTACCGAAGATGACGCGCTTCACCTCATTGCTCAAAAGTCTGACGGAGCCCTGCGCGATGCGTTGTCTATGTTCGATCTGATGGTCACCTTCTCCAACGATAACTCCATCAACTACAAAGCAGTAATTGACAACCTGCACATTCTGGATTATGAATATTATTTCAGCATAACCGGTCACCTCCTCCAAAAAGAGGTTTCCGCTGTGCTATTGTTGTTTGACGAAATACTCCAAAAGGGTTTCGACGGACATAATTTTATTGTTGGGCTCACCGAGCACTTCCGCAATCTTATGGTCAGTAAAGAACCGGCCACCGTACAGCTGATGGACATCCCCGACAACACCCGACAGCGCTATTCAGAACAATCGGCCAATACCAGCTTGTCTTTTTTACTTACAGCCATGAATATCACCAGCCAGTGTGATATCAATTATAAAGCCAGCAAAAATCAACGGTTATTGGTAGAGCTCACGTTGATGAAGATCGCGCATATTTCAGACGCTGTCAAGCTGGCCATAGCCCTTGACGGGCAGGGTGAATTAAAAAAAAAAGTCAACTGATCCCAACTCCTGAACAGGCTTCCTCTCCACCAAATACAGAAGCCCCTATATCACCGGCTGTAAAACCACCGGCTGCAGCAGCTTCTGCCGACACGCCACCGCCAGCGCCACCAGTACAAGAAGGATTAAAACAACCCGCACCCTCCATGCCTGACTCCGATGTACCTGAGGTAAAAAAGACCGATGTCTCGCAGTTACTCTCTTCGACAAAAACACTAAAAAACCTAAAAACAACTGTTCGCTTACCCAAACGCGACGAAATTTCACATGACAAACCCACCGCAGAAAAGATTGAAGAAAATCCATTACAGGAAATAGGCAACGATCCCTTCACACCCGAAGACCTGCAGGCATTGTGGGACGAATACATTGTCCTGAAAAAAGGTGAAGGCATACGCGATTCAGAAATGCTGGTTTTACGTCAGCCCTGGGAGATTGACGAATCCTATACCATCACCCTGAAATTGAGCAACACCATCCAGCAGGATATTCTGGACAGATTGCAAACAGGATTAGTGGGGCATTTTCGCCGGGCACTGAATAACCGGCAAATTTCCCTGCGCGGAAGCTATGTTGCCGAAGAGCAAGAAAAATTGTTATACACCAACCGGGAAAAGTTTGATTATCTCTGTGAGATAAAACCCGAAGTACGCACACTGGCAGAGCGTCTGGGACTTGATCCTGATTTTTAAGCCAGATCGTCCCGAATTATTTAATCAAACATTCCTTTTTATAAATTCTTTACTTAGATTTGCATCCCCTTTCACACACTCATTACCCAACACACCAAACATCGGGATGTAGCGCAGCCAGGTTAGCGCACCACGTTAGGGACGTGGGGGCCGTTGGTTCGAATCCAATCATCCCGACAAAACAGCACCTGCTAATTTATTAGCAGGTTTTTTTAATTCTTTTTCTGTACTATTGTGACCTTAATGTT
>JAOUKJ010000111.1 GCA_029882675.1 Cyclobacteriaceae bacterium | reverse complement strand
TACAGGCATGGGCCTACGATGGAATGGGATACGGCGGCAGGACAGGCTGTGTTGGAATCCTCAGGCGGGCGTATGTATGTTGGTGATGATACGGCTGAACGATTCGTTTATAATAAAGAAAATTTACTAAATCCCGGTTTTCTTTGCCTGGGATTTCCTCCGAATGAGAAGTGAAATTAAAAAATTAAAGCTAAAAAGAACAATAGCTAACAGACCGAAAAGGAAAAGATCTGATTGATTTTTTGCTGCGAAAGCTAAAAGGATAATAAAAAGCTGGAGTGCGCCTAATATAACAGCAACTTTCCCATGTCCAAGGCCCAGGCGTAGGAGAAAGTGATGAAGGTGGTTTTGGTCAGCCTGAAAGGGTGACTGCCCTCTTTTAATGCGATAGACAATTATCCTGAAGGTATCAAATAAGGGCACAGCAATGAAGGCCATGGCGGTGCCTATGGAAGCCCGGAATGTTGGTACTTCAGCTGATGAGTTGTGATTTATAAACAAAATACAGCTACAGGCCATAATAAAACCGATAAATAATGCCCCGGTATCTCCCATAAAAATCTTTGCGGGCGACCAATTGTATATAAGAAATGCTGCTGTTGCGCCACAAATGGCGATTAGAACCAGCAGAAAGTTTTCATTTCCGACATAGAGGTAATATATTGAAAAAGATAATAATGAAATAAGTCCAAGTAAACCAGCAAGGCCGTCAAGCCCATCAATCAGATTAAAACTATTTGTAATGATAATGATTGTAAATATTGAAATTAATAGTGCTAATGTTGAAGGAAATGGTCCCAGAGGGCTTAAGGTATAAAAGGAGTTCAGCGATACATCAAAGAAAAAATAAACGATAAGGGCAGGGGTGATTTGAGTACCGAGTTTCAGGTAGGCATTTAGGGGGGTCAGATCATCCCTTAGTCCTACAAAAAAAAGTATAAAAATGGCCGCTATTAAATATTTAAGATCCGAGAGTCCTTGTTGTGGAGTGAAGAGCAGTAATGCCAATAAAACAGCGACAAAAATAGGAACTCCCCCTATGGAAGGTGTTCTGCGTTGATGTATTTTGTGTTTTGCTTGTTGATCAATAATTTGGTTGCGCTCAAGAAGCTTAATAAAAATAGGGAAAGAAAATACAGCAAAAAGAAATGCTGCCAGGAAGACAAGGACTGGCAGATAGAGATTTTCTGGTAAAAATATATCAGTAAGCATTGTTGTCGCCCTTCAAAAGGGTAACTACTGTAAGGGCAATTATTTTAACATCTAGTAATAAAGACCAATTTTCAATGTAAAACCTATCCAGTTTTACTCTGTTTTTCATGGCTATTAATTCTTTAGTTTCACCCCGGTAGCCTTTGGCTTGAGCCAGGCCGGTAATTCCAGGCTTTACGAAGTGCCTCATCATAAACTTCTCAATGCGTTTGGAGTATTCTTCTGTGTGCTTTAACATATGCGGCCGGGGGCCTACAACTGACATGTCTCCAAGTAACACGTTGAAAAATTGGGGGAGTTCATCAATACTCGTTCTTCTTAAGATATCACCAATGGAGGTAATACGATTGTCATGCTTGGTGGCTTGCTTGTGATCAGAATCATTATTCACGCGCATGGTGCGAAACTTATAGCATAAAAAGTTGTTATTGTCTTTTCCTGTACGTTGTTGAGTGAAAAATACTGGCCCGCGTGAAGTGAGTTTAATCATTAGGGCTACTATTGGGAACAACCAGGTGAAAATCCCAATGATTACAGTCAGGCTGAATAAAATATCAAAGGATCTTTTTACAACGTAATTCTTTTTGTCATCAAGAGGTGTGGAAGTAACATTCAGAACGGGAATATGATCATACCTTTCAAGTTGAAGACCCTTGTATGAAAAACCCCGGAAATCGGATATCAATTTTATTTTCACGAGATTGTCTTCGCCATATGCAATAAGTTTTCTTATCTGTGAGTATTTTACATAAGGAAGACAACAATAAATTTCGTCAACGCTATTAAGATTTGAATATTTAATAACATCTCTAATGGCACCTCTAATCCTCAAACCCTTTTTGTTATCATCAAATGTACCAAGGTACTTATATCCAAATTCAGGATGTGTACGAAAAAACTTAATAATTTCATCGCTGAGTTCTCCCTGCCCACAAATGATTACATTACGGAAGTTAAATCCTTTGGCACGATAAATTCTTAAAGAATAAATAAATGATGCGCGCCAGGCAAACAATAATACGGCAAATACTAAATGCCCTAATATCAAAACCTTATTGGGATAATGATATAATCCCTGGAATAAAATAATGGCAGACGAAAAAGTAAAGTGCAGAATGACGAGTGTATAATGTTCCCTGAGGATTTGAGCAAAACGAACGGCGCGACCGAATTGGTATGGGCTGGTAAAAAGTGTGAGAATTAACCATGAGCTATTTAATATACCATGTAAAAAAAGTATTTGTTGCCATGGCATAGCTCTTTCTGCCTGAAACAACGCCATAATCATCAGGAAAGCCAGATTTATTAATAAAAGGTCTACTATTAATAATAATGTTCTCCTATACTTAGAATACCTCATTAATTATTATTTGTATTAATAAATTATTTCTCAAACGCATTATTTGCATAGCGTAAAACTAGTTTTTTTCAACGTACAGGCAAACTTTTTATTTTCTTTTTATCCAATCCATAAAAACGAGTCTCACAAAAACAAAATTGCCAATAAGGTATCTTTTCCACATTTTACGTGGCTCTTGCAGGAGTCTGTATAACCATTCCATTCCCCAGGATTGCCATATCAAAGGTGCTCGTTTTACTTTACCTGAGACAACGTCAAAACTTCCTCCCACGCCCATAATAAAAGACACATTCTTCAAATAAGATCTGTGCTTGTAAAGAAAATTTTCTTTTATCGGAGTTTTGATAGCTACAAAAAGTATATGCGCTCCACTTTGGGCTATTTCCTTTGCAATATTAATCTCCTCTTCTTCTGAAAAGTAACCGTTGCGAAATCCGGCAATAATTTTATCGGAATATTTTGTGCTGTAATAGTTGATGGTTTTCTCCACAATCTCCTGCTCTGCCCCGAAAAAAAAGACCTTATAATCTTTTTTGGCCGCAAGCTCGATGACCTTCTCCATTAAATCTACTCCTGATACACGCTCAGGTATGGTTTCGGCCCTTAATATGCGTGATGCCCATACAATGGCCTGCCCATCGGCATTGATCAAATTACAGGAATTAACACTTTCTCTGAGTATCGGATCTTTTTGCATGGAGACAATTTTTCCGGCATTGACACATGCGTGGTGAATCTGCTTGCCCGATTGTATGGCCATGTCCACCGCTATCACAGTTTCTTCCATGGTTAAACAATCAACATGTGTATTTAAGAGGTTAGATATTTTATTTATTTTCTGCATAGTGATCAATATGTAATATCAGGGCATACATCATCCATGCCTGGGCCCATCGAATGTAGGGGATGCGTGAAGTAAAGTATTTGCGCTTCTGGTAATAAAAATAACCATTTTTATTCAACAGGTGATCAAAAGTCCATTGTAGCGTTTTGTCAACAGTTTTCTTGTGATCATCCAACTTTCCCAGATTGTATAAAGTAGAAATGAGTTGTGCCGGACAATTTATATCAACAGGATATTTTCTATCTGAATAATACCAAGGGGCCTCTTCCTGTTGGAAAAAAGTTTTTATATAATAATCCAGCCCTTTATTTATCGCTTCATTATAATTATTGTCACCGGAATATTTCTGATATTCCTGAATGCACTCCAGATTATAACCCGTATGAAAACTATCAATCCACTGATGATATGGTTTTGTTCCATAGGCCCAGCTGCCATCGTTTTGCTGATTTGATACGCAGAAATGAACCGATTTTCTTGCATTAGCCAGTAATTCCTCCCGGTCAGATAAAGTAGATAAACGGGCCAAAAGTTTTGAAGCAAGTAATGAGGCATTATATACTACTGTTTGATCCAGGGGAGAATAAGAATAGGCAAAATTACCTTCCGGATCGGTTGTCTTGTTCAGGTCGTTGAGCACAAACAGGGCAGAAGATCGGGCAATTGCTTCAATTTTAGGGTCTTGAAGTATCTCATTGGCATCCAATAATCCATACACGGCAAAAGTAGTTGGTACAATGGTAGGAGAAAAAGCCGGTTGACGGAATGCACGAGCCTGCCAATCGAAATTATATCCCCAGCACGCTCCAGACCAGCCCTTAGATTGTTGTTTGATGAGTTGTTCACTCAACTGATGGAGAATGTCAAGGGCCTTTGCATCATTTGTTAGTTTATAATATTTGCTATAAGTACTGAGGAACAGGCCCAATGCCTGCGGATTGAAACCTTTAGGCACAACGGCTAATTTTCTAAAGTTAATGGGGGATCTTTTGAAAAACTGTATCCATAAAAGGCGGAAAAACCGACTATACTTTAACGGAGTCGAATTAAAGATCCTACTGTTGAGGCCATCAAACGGATCCCACCCCATAAAACCTTCGGTTTCGCACCATGATTTTAACTGGTAGAAAATATCATTGCTGTGCTTTATCATTGCTTGTATTTCGCTTTAAAATTAAAGGAACCAGAAAAGAGAAAAAAAGAACTCCCTGTTGCCGATCAAGAATAGATTCTGAAAAACCTGCCAAGATTAGAATGATAATGCAGGACATTAACAAAAGATCCCTTCGCCTTACAGCTATCACTCCGCAATGAAAAATAATAAAGAGATAAATGGAAAATCCGACAAGACCAAAAGCAATGAGAAATTCAAAATATTGATTGTGCGCATTATATTGCATTTCAGCCAGATAAAGGTATTTTTTTTTCTGGTAAGCTTTGTATAATTCGTATTTAGCGTCTCCCGGACCCACTCCGAACAGGGGATTTTCCCGTACGACTAAAAGGCCGGCATCCCATTTTGCAAGTCGTATTGATAATGCATTTCTTTTTCCAGCATCATCAGTGGGTTCCAGTTTATCAGTGAAAACAGCACTTATTTTTTCACGGAAAGGCCTGTTAAACGAAAGGATTGCTGCTGAAGACCCTGCTACCAGAATCAATCCGGCAATTAATAGACGTTTTTTCCCCACCTTAAGTATAAAATAAATCATACTGAGTATGCCAATAAAAATCAGGGTCAGTATGCCGGATAAAGCGTTAAGTAATAATATGCTTATAACAGAAAAAAGAATGACTGATCCTAAAAGGACTTTGTAGGATATTGGTATATTTTTCCAATTTTTAACTATTTTGTTCAAATAAAAAATCACGGACAGGTTCATGATCATGGCAATATAGATGGGGTGCCATCCAGGTATTGCCCTGACGAGTCCGTAATAGAGAAATTTGTTACTGATGTTTTGCCCGATTTGTACTTCTATGTTACCGGTGACCAGATAATCGTGCATCGCTACCAATATGCAAAAAAACATTAGGAATGTCCCCGTATATATAAAAGCATTCATTGCATATCTCACGTTTTTCTCATTCAGTTCAGAAGTGAAAATAACAAGTGGTAAAAAAAGAAAAGCGAGGTGTTTTTCAACATTAAATAGTCCGTTTAACTGGTGTTCAGTGTAAAGTAAGGAGATCGGGTAGAGCAAAAACAGAAGAATAAAGGCAATAAGTACAGGATTGCTTTTTAATCGTGTTAGTTTTAGTCTGAAATCACCTTCGATCAACCAAAGGAGGGTGATTATGATGACAGACATACCGGACCATCTGGGATTGCCAACAGGAATGAGGATAGCAACCAGAATAAGTGCGATGTTTTTAACTTTTGTAATCCTGAACTGGCTGGTCATAGATTATATATCTTGGGGCAGCCCTGTCTGTAATGCATCATGGATTTTAAGGGTAGTGTAGGAGGTGTAAAACATAGACTCAAACGAAATAGGTGGTGTTGTATTGTTTTTTAGCGCTGAGAAGAATGCATGAACCTCTTCACTATGTCCTTTTCCTCCACTTTTCAAATTCTCTGTGCCACCTTCTGTGTAGATGGTTCCGGTTTTCCAATCGTTGATTACCATGGAAATTCCTGCCCCGAAAATCTCAATTCGTTCTTTTGGCATACTTTTTCCACCTATAGAAGTATATAAAATATTGCCAACTGAACCATCCTGAAACCTGAGGGTAATACTTAAATTGTCTTCGTTTTGAATATCATTAGCGCTATTGTTGATGGCTTCCGCCGAGACTCTAACTGGTTGTGAACCGGTATAGTACTGCAAAAGGTCTATAAAATGACATACTTCACCCAATATTCTTCCGCCTCCTTTCTTTTTGTCTTGTATCCAGTGATTAGCAGGAATAACGCCGGCATTGACTCTGATGTTAATTACTTTTGGGCCCGAATTTTGAAAGATTGCTTCTACTTTTTTGCTCAAAGGGGCAAACCGGCGGTTATAACCTACCATAAGTATTCCTCCGGCATCTTTATAGGTATCATTAATGTCAGACAATTCTTCCAGTGTAAGTGCCAGGGGTTTTTCAACAAAAACCTGTTTGCCTGCCTTTAAACATTCGATGACAAACCTTGCATGCGTATCATGCTGGGTGGCTATAAATACGACATTCACACCAGGATCATTGGTGATGTCTTGGGGATTGGTGGAGGCATTGGTGAATCCGAATTTTCCAGCGACATTATTGGCACTCGGCCCTTTGCTTGTAACCACAGTATGCAATGGAATACCTGCGGAGGCAACTTGCGGTATCAGGTAGCTTTGAGCAAAACTTCCTGCTCCAATAAAACCCGCGCATAATTCTGTTGACTGTTCACCCTTCGTCTTTATACTAATATTAAATTTTTCCTTCCTTTCAGCATACTCAAGTAAAAGGCCCACAAAAGGTTTTTCACTGCCATTCAATACCTGATCATAGGCGACATTGGCCTGATCAATTGGAAATACTTCGCTGATGAATGGTTTTATATTCAAGAGGCCCTTGCTGATGAGGTTCAGAAAAGCATCCATATTACGTTGTTCGGTCCAGCGGACATAATCAAAGGGGTAATCGTTTCCGTTTTCTTCATAGTCAGGATCATAGCGGCCCGGGCCATATGAGCAGGACATGCGGAGTTCAAGCTCTTTTTTATAAAAGAAAGGTTCTCTGGGGATGTCCATTTTTACGGCACCTACAATGATTACTTTGCCCTTCCTTTTCAGGAGTTCGGCTGCAAGTTCTATGGGATCATTGGATGTGGTGGCTGCAGTGATGATTACTGCATCGAAACCATTACCCTGAGTGAATTGCTGACAATGAGTAGCCAGATTACTGTCGCGGCGGAGAAAGGCTTTGTCCGTGCTGTGTTCCCTGGCCATGTTCACCAGGAATTCATCCAGGTCTATTCCCAACACGTCACAACCGTTGGCTTTCAATAATTGACAGGTCAACTGACCGATAAGTCCAAGGCCAATTACACACACTTTTTCCCCGATTTTAGGATCAGCCTGCCGCACCCCCTGGAGGGCAATAGCACCTACAGTGGTAAAACTGGCTTCTTCAAAAGATACATTGTCAGGTATCCGTGCTACGAGGTTGCGGGGTACCGACACCACTTCAGCATGCGATGCATAATCTTGTCCGGCACAGGCTACCCGGTCACCGGGTTGGAGCTTTTTTCCCGAATCCATTGAGGCTACCACCACGCCTGCTGTGGAATAGCCCAGGGCTTTTGGAGCATCGAGTTTGGTGCGTACTTTTTCCAGGGTGGCTTTAAGCCCTTCCTTTTTTATGTTTTGCAGCACCTGTGCCACCAGATCTGGTCGCTGACGGGCCTTGTTAAGCAAGTTGGCTTTCCCCACCTTGACGGTTCCCTTTTCTGTGCCCGAACTAATCAGTGAAAAACGATTTTCGACCAACACCATGTTTTCGTGAAGTGCCGGTACGGGTACTTCCTGAACATTTAATTCGCCACTTTTAAAATTCTGGATGACTTGCTTCATGCGGAGTAATTAATAATGGGGCAAAATTAACCCATATATCTGATGTAACCCAAATTAGGAAAAAGTTTTGTGAATGACGTGGGATTTTAAATCTCCTGTCTTTATGATCCCAATGGTAGTATAGAAAAAGTATACAAGTAGATAATGACAATGATAGTAAGTGAAGACACACCGATAGGGAACCAAACCGGGGCTATCCATGGACGGGGTATGAGGAAAAGGACATCCATTGTTGTGAGTTTTGGTGGCCATTGTATTAAAATATAAAGCGACACATAATAAAACAGATCCCAAAAGGCGAAAGTCCAGAGGAAAATTACGGCTTGCTCCTGCCATGTATCACCCACTAACAGCGCTATGGTCACCAGCATCAAGATAGTAGCCACTTCGCGGGTCTTTTCTATAAATATAAGTTCTTTCGGGATTTTCTCTACTGCAATTGTATTGGGTACTGTGTGGTCTATACCCAGCAACTTGCGCAGATAAACCACAACCACCCCTTCCACATGGGCCATGGCCATGCCAAAAAGGGCCAGAAGGAGGAGTTGGTGTAGCATGTGATGTTTTTTTCTTGTACTTACTAATTTAGGAAAAAGGGGGTTAATTGTCAATAAAAGCAGGTTGTTTAGGTGTTTATTATTCCTTTTTCCAAAGTGAGACAAAGCGGTGTTTGTCCTGGTTATTTCATTTTACCGTAACAATTTGGAAATATTGTTCGCTGGTTCGATGGGCGTTTTATCGTTTTGATTAAGCATGTGGCCCATTACACCCTGCCTATAGTAAACAGAAACTTTAAATTTGATTATTTCTAATAATCCTTAAAAAATTGCGTTATTAGTATTATCAAAAGCATGGCCTTGAGGATTCTACTTATTTTATGCTGTTTTTTTAATACTTTTTTCCTCCTTGGGCAGGGGGTGGAAGGGTACGTACGCAATGAAAATAACGATGCCGTACCCTTTGTAAATGTATTTGTGCAAAAAACCGACTGGGGCACTTCTACGGACAGCAAAGGCTATTTCTACCTGCGTCTGGATCCCGGCAATTATGACCTGACCTTTTCTTCAGTAGGTTATAATCCACGCACGGTGCCTGTGGTTGTCAGGGAAAATCGCTTGTCATTGGATGTGATCATTGAAACATCTTCCATAGAGCTGGATCAGATTGTGGTTAGGTCTAAAAGAAAAGACCCGGCATACGAGATCATGCAATTGGTAATTGATAATAAGGAACAATACCTAAAAAAACTAGACTCCTATCAATGTGATATTTACCTGCGTGCGGTGGAAGATCAAATAAAGATGGAGAAAGGGGGAGAACCTGAGGCAGATAGAAAACTGGAAGGAGAGGCAGATATGTTGCTCATGCCGGAATTGGAAACAGAAAAAGATACCTCCAAACAAAAGGCTCCTCCAAATGTCAACTTGTTGGAGTCAAAATTTACACTGCATTACCAATACCCTGATAAGTTTAAAGAATTACACAGTGGAAGGAAAAGGATAGGAAATACTTCAGGTGTATTTGTTCCCTTGTTTCACAGGTCGGATTTTAATTTCTACGAGAGCATGGTGTTTCCTGATAAGATTTCAGAAACGGCATGGATTTCACCCCTGAACACCCTGGCTATACTAAGTTATAAGTACAAACTGGAAGAGGCTTTTTATGTAGATGCCCAATTGGTATATAAAATCAGGGTAACTCCACGGAAAAAAGGCAATTCTACACTTAATGGTTATTTGTACATC
>JAOUKJ010000661.1 GCA_029882675.1 Cyclobacteriaceae bacterium | reverse complement strand
GACAAGGCAGCACTGGAAGAAGCTTATAATGCGTTTGTGAAATAAAAATATATGGTCCGCGTTTTAAACGTATGGTCCGCGTTTCAAACGTATGGTCCGCGTTTCAAACGCGGACCATACGTTTAAAATCAAACTAATAGTAAATGATTAAAACCACATTATATATCCTCTGTGTCAGTTTGCTATTGACGTGCTTTGCCTGCGAAAAGGAAGATCCGCCTGCCGCAAACTATCCACTTACGTTTACTTTTTCACATCAGGTAAACGGGCAGGCCCTCGAAACCAACAACCTGGCCTATACCAATGCAGCGGGCAATACCTTCAGCGTGGAGAAGCTACAGTACATCATTTCTAATATCGAACTGGTAAAAGCCAATGGTGACATCCTGTTGATTGATGACTACCATTTTATCGATATCGCAGATCAGGCATCGCTAAGTTTTAGCCCTGACACGACCCTGTCGAAAGGAGACTACAAGGGTATACGGCTCACCTTTGGGCTGAATGAAGATCAAAATACCTCCGGTGTTTACCCCGAGCTAAATGCCCTGAGCTGGAGCTGGCCCGATATGCTTGGTGGTGGCTACCACTTCATGAAACTGGAAGGAAAATTCGAAGATAATCAAGGGGGTATATCCCCTTTTACCACCCACATGGGTACGGCCCGGGAAATCACTGCTACAGATACCCTCTTTCATGCCAACCATGTGGAATTGATTCTTCCCGAGAAGGCTTTTACCGTAGGCGGAGCAACAGCTATTGAGTTGATTATGGATCTTGGCCGGTGGTATGATACACCCCGTACCTGGAACCTCGATACACTGGCTGTGATGATCATGCCCAATTACATGGCCCAGAAGACCCTTCATGAAAATGCACATAACGTATTATCTGTCGGACAAATAAACACCCACTAAGATGTTTCGCTTCTATTTCTTCACTGTGATCCTGGCTTTGATAACATTATGGAGTTGTCATGAAGAAGCACCTCCTCCCTTATCCAACACCACTCCTTATGAGATTGTATATCCTTTTGTGATGGAAAAGTACCTGCCTCCCATTTACATTCCGTCAGATAATCCCATGACCGAGGAAGGGGTGGCGCTGGGCAGAAAACTGTTTTACGAAGAAAAACTTTCTGGCACTGGCACCATATCCTGCAACACCTGTCATTTACCGGCTTCATCCTACACGAACAACCAGCAGTTTCCCACGGGTCACAATGGGATGCAGGAGACGCGCAATACCCTTGTATTGGTAAATCTGGGCTGGATGAGCCGGAACCTTTGGGACGGCCGGGCCGCAGGACTCTATGACCATGGCTTTATGCCGGTAAACAATCCCATTGAACTGCATGATACCTGGACAAATGTCATGGAAAGACTCAATGCCGATGAAGAATATGTGACCTTGTTTAAAACAGCTTTTGGTGCGGAAACCATTGATTCCACATTGGTGGTGAAGGCCCTCAACCAGTTTGAACGCACCATGATCTCGGGCAATGCCCCATTCGACAAACACCAGGCCGGGGAGCCTACTGGCTGGAGTGAGGCCGATTTCAGCGCGGCATTGCGGGGATTTGATATTTTTATGGAGGAAACCAAAGGCGACTGCTTCCATTGCCATGGCGATATTACCAACCCATTGTGGACCGACAACCTTTTTCACAATACAGGACTTGACATTAATCCTCCTGATCCGGGTTTGGGCCGTATCACGAATAATCCCAATGACATCGGTAAATTTAAAACACCCACCCTGCGTAATCTGGTATTTACCGGCCCTTACATGCACGACGGACGGTTTGGTACACTCGAAGAAGTAGTGGAGTTTTACAGCACCGGGCTTCAGGCCTCCCCAACCATAGATCCCCTGATGAAACGGGTAAGTGAAGGGGGCGTTAACCTCACTACGGAAGAAAAGGCCGATCTGGTGATGTTTTTAAAATCGCTGTCTGACAGTAGCTATACGACTAATCCGGCTTTCCTTGATCCGGGTTGAGGGCTGTGCAACTGTATTTAGAAATAATAATTTTCATTTTTTATAAAAAGAAAAACCCCCGGATGATCTCCCCGGGGGCTCTTTTATGGGCAATAATACCTTACCTGTCTTTTGCCGGACTAAGATTTTCAATATACCCTAATAACTCTTCCTGATCCATACCCAGAAAATGAGCGGCATTATCATAATAAATGCCCTGCTTTTCACGTGCTGTCAGAAAACCCATTTTGTCGATGGTACGCATAGAAAATGAGATGCTATGCGGGTAAAAACTTTGTCCCGAGCCAAACATCACTTTGTCAATAGCACCCAATTGCTTTGCAGATTTCACAAACTCACGGGCATATAATTTGTTTTCCGGGTGGTTCCATAACACAGCGCCCAGTGAAATATACAGGTTTTCGTGTTGGCAATCACACTCAAAAGGTC
>JAOUKJ010000660.1 GCA_029882675.1 Cyclobacteriaceae bacterium | reverse complement strand
ACGAAAATTGTATCACGGTTGGGCAGATAAATCTCATATTTTAAGGTAATATGGTCCTCTTTAAAAAGATACCCTTTGTTGGTAGCCTTTATTATCGCCTTGTTTTCTTCTTTGATAAGCCACCAGGCCGATTGCTGCAGGCTGTCGGAAAAATAGGTTGTGCCCCAGGAGAGCGGCTGGATGTTCTTTACATTGGTAAACACGGATCCTTCCAGCAACACGCCTCCTTTCCAGGCTTTATACAGGGCGCTGTTGGCCAGGTCGTAGGCTACGTAACAGTCGGGATGGAGGGCCAGCGTGAGCATGCGCGGTTTGCGGTCGAGGACGGAACGAAAGGCCCAGGGATCTTTTGGGCGGTTGGATTCGTAGGAGTAGTCCTTTCCCTGACATGCTCCCAGACCAAGGGCAATGATCAGGAAAATTACAACATGCATGCCTTGGTAGTGGTTGTTTTGCTTCATGGCTACAAGATAGCGATGGGCGCTAAAAACACAAAATGAAGTGGGTAGATAGTGGAGGTTCGATGAGCAATAGGCCAATGGAGTGTGAAATCACATCATCATTGGTATAATTCACTGATGCCGCCTTCCATTTTATTGATAAATTTAATCTCCTCCAGGGTCAATGCCCGATTAAACAGGGCGATGTCGTCAAACATACCCGTATAGCCTATCCCCAGTCGAAAATGCGCCTGTGCCATGTCCCAGTTGAAAGGCTCGCGGATGGGGCCGGAACGGCCTGCCTGTTTGCCGTTGACATACAACCAGGCGCGGCCAATGCCATCGGTGTTCAGGCCTTCCCAGGTCAGGGCCACGTGTGTCCAGGTGGTAGGGGAAAAGGGAGGTTCCGACATTTTGGCCATCCGAAGAAAAAAAGCTTCGGCCTTGCCTTTCAGGTTTTCGGGATCCCAGGTGGGTTGGTCGCCATAAACACCCAACCTTAAGTCTGGTGGCACATCGTTTTTGGTGATGTCAAACCAGATGGCATCGCTGGCGTAGTCTTTGTCGGTGAGCTGAATGGGATCGCAGTACAGACCGGGTAGTGCTTCGGTATCGGTCTTCATCCATAGGGAAATGGTGCCCTGAAAATTGGATTCGCTAAAGGCAATGTTGTTTTCCAAATGATAGCCCCCAATCGTTTCGTTGTCTGCCGGAAACTCCAGTGCATGGCCGTATTTGCCACCGTCCTGAACCATGCGCAGGGCAGGTTCGCCCAGCCCGGGAGTAATGGCTGCTTTGCCCTCCTCGTTTTTTTTACTAAAGTTGCCGGTGTATAATTTCAGGTCACCCTTACCATAGCCGGCATCAGGGCCCTGGTCGAAGGGGGCGTGAAAGGTGAGGGCTTTGGCGAGGGCAGGTTTCAAGTCGGGAGTCTGTTTATGATCCGTTTCCACAGGGTTGCCTTCGTGTTTTTGTGCAGTGTCGTTTTCGGCAGGTTTATTACAGGAATAGAAAGAGGTCAGGACTAACAGCACACAAAAGGAAGACAAACTCAGGTTGGGGATCATGATTATATATTTTAAGTGAATATTTTTAAATTTCTCCTTCACAAAATAAATGTACAAATATTTTTCAGATATAAAACGCCCCTTTAATCGATAGTAATCAATTAAAGGGGCGTTGGATAAATTTCACACCCGATAACGGGTGCTTGAAATTCCATAAAGAGGTATATGGCCTGCTACGAGAGCTAGTCAGGTTTGTTACTTCAATGGGAAGTGTTTTGTTGTTTCTCCATTGGAAACCCTTAAAGTAAATGGGCCATGAAAGGCTTTTGATAAATTATAAACCCGACCGAAGGAATTGGTCATACTGATATTGTCTTCATAAATCAGCCTGTTAAAACGATTTAAAATTTCAACATTAATGGGACGATCATTCTCACTGGTCACTGATAATTTAAACCTTTCGGACTCACCGATTTCATAAACAGAAGTTAGAATAGCTGCTTTTTGTGGTATCATTCGCTTGTAGTCAACTTCCTGGATAATCGTACCCTGGTCATCCACAATTTCAAAAATGTACTTTCCATCTTCAAGTCCACTAAAATTATAGGGCTGAATGAAAGCATCTATGTTCCTTACAACCCTTGTTGTAAGTTTGGTACCTTTCATGGTAAGCTTGTGGCCGTTCTCATCCAAAATGGAAATCTTAACTTTTGATTGGGGTTCGTTAAGATAAATAAGCTTTATCATTGATTTTTGTTTCAGAACAGCCACCTTCGCATTGCTATCGGTGTCTTTCTTCGGATTATTTCCCATGCCATCTAATGTGACAAGAGAAAAAGTAATTGCCAGCATGTAATACATTAACTTTTTCATGATTTTGGTATTTAGCATTAAACATGGAATTAATTCATTCTTTGTCGGTTAAAGGTATTAATAATATATGATATGTACATAACAGTTATGTTGCAAATGTCAATCAAAAATACACT
>JAOUKJ010000659.1 GCA_029882675.1 Cyclobacteriaceae bacterium | reverse complement strand
CATCATCAATGACGAAGACCGGATACGCCATGAAAAATCTGCTCCCGATGCCTATATGGGCTTTTCCAGCCGGTTATTTTATGGCGACTTCGATTTCTCATTTAATGCCCGTATGAATGTAGGCAATTATGTTTATAATAATGTCGCATCACAGTATGCACAATATCAAAACATGTACAATTCGGTGGGTTATACCAACAACCTGGTTTCTGCCGTTACCGCGTCCGGATTTGAAGGGCCTCAGTATTACTCCCGCTTTTACCTGAGCGATGCCAGTTTCTTCCGGATGGACAATATTTCCCTCGGTTACGATATGGGCTCACTTACGGGTGACAAACTGGATTTGGGTTTGCGCTTCACCGTGCAAAATGCTTTTGTCATCACCAAATATGAAGGCCTGGATCCTGAAATCGCCGATGGTATTGATAACAATCTCTACCCCCGGCCACGGACATTCCTTTTGGGTGTAAATGTTAATTTCTAATTGAGAAAACAGAAAAAGATGAAAAAGATATTAATTATAACATTGTTTTTCGGGCTGACAACAGCTTGTGTAAACGATCTGGATGTAGTGCCCGTTGATCCGAATATTGAGACTACCGCTACATTGTATGACGACCCCGCAGTATATAAACAACTCCTCGCAAAACTCTATGCAGGAATGGCCCTGACCGGACAGCAGGGGCCAAGTGGCAATCCCGACATTGCTGGTATAGACGAAGGGTTTTCATCGTATTTGCGCATGTACTGGTACCATCAGGAGCTCACGACGGAGGAAGCCGTCATTGGCTGGAACGACCAGACTATCAAAGACTTCCACCACCACACCTGGGGGGCAGGCGACCTGTTTGTTCAGGCCTTGTATTCACGCATTTTCTATCAAATCACCTTTGCTAATGAGTTTATCCGGGAGACGTCCGATGGCAAACTCAGCGAAAGGGGCATTAGCGGAGCCGGTAAAGCCGATGTTGGCTTATACCGTTCCGAGGCCCGTTTCCTGCGCGCTTTGAGCTATTGGCACGCACTGGATCTCTTTGGTAAGGTGCCTTTTGTAACAGATGCCGATCCCATTGGCGCATTCCTCCCCGAGCAATCTACACGGAGTGAATTGTTCGCCTATATTGAATCCGAATTGCTCGACATGGAAAGCACTATGGCTGCCCCCGGCACCAATGAATATGCCCGGGCAGACCAGGCCGCTGCCTGGATGTTACTGGCCAAACTGTACCTAAATGCCGAAGTATATACCGGTCAGGCCAAATACACCGAATGTATCACCTATCTGAACAAGGTAATCGGTGGCGGATATTCTTTGCACAGCAACTATCAAGGCCTCTTCCTCGCTGACAACCATACTTCACCTGAAGTTATTTTTCCGGTGGCCTTTGATGGGGCCAACACCCAAACCTGGGGGGGAAATACTTTTATAATCCATGCGGCCGTAGGAGGTAATATGAGCCCCGATGATTTCGGCATTGACGGCGGATGGGGAGGAACACGTACCACCAGCGCTTTTGTGAATAAATTCAGTGACCCTTCCGGTAACACTGATTCCAGGGCCATGTTCTTTTCCGATGGACAAGCACTGGAAATCAATGACATTGGCTTGTTTACTGATGGTTATGCCATTACCAAATTTAAAAACATCACCTCTACCGGCACACCTGGTGCACATGCGACTTTCCCTGATACGGATTTCCCCATGTTCCGACTGGCCGATGCCTACCTGATGTATGCCGAAGCAGTTGTCAGGGGCGGTTCCGGTGGTTCGGTGGCAGATGCCACCGGATACATCAATGCCCTGCGTGAACGTGCTTATGGAAATACTTCCGGGAATATCACCGAAACTGATCTCAGCCTTGATTTCATCCTCGATGAACGTGCCAGGGAACTCTATTGGGAAAATCACCGCCGCACAGACCTGATTCGTTTTGGTAAGTTTAGCCAGTCTGATTACGTATGGCCCTGGAAAGGAAAAGTTAAAGAAGGTATTTCTACCGATTCAAAACTCGACCTATTCCCTATTCCCTCTTCCGATTTGGGCGCTAATCCTAAATTGACTCAGAATCCGGGATATTAATTTTTTTACTCATTAAAGAAACAAATGATGCAATTCAATAGATTATTTTCGATACTGACCCTACTCACCGGAATGGCGCTTATCTTCTCTGGTTGCGAAGATGAGACTCCTGTACCGGTATTAGGCAATAGCAGCACATTTTCAGTGCCGGCATTTGATAATTCCGCCACCGGCACCAAGGTGTTTACTCCTGAAACCGCTACAAGTGAATTTGAAAACTTCACCTGGTCAAAAGCGGATTACGGCATCAGTCTGCCGGTAAATTATATTCTTGAAATGGACACCTCAGGCACCTTCACCAACCCTGAGTCCCTGGCCAATACGGCGGGTACTTCTACGAGTTTTACGGTTGAAGATT
>JAOUKJ010000658.1 GCA_029882675.1 Cyclobacteriaceae bacterium | reverse complement strand
TACCAATGTAATTAACCCGCGCAGTGCAGTGAACAGAAAGAGTGAGTACGCCAAAACCCATGTGGGGAAAGGCGCCACCATCGGGGCCAATGCGACCATTGTGTGCGGTCATGATATTGGAAAGTATGCCTTTATTGGAGCGGGTGCCGTGGTGACGAAGACCGTCCCTGATTATGCCCTGGTGATAGGCAATCCGGCCAGACAAACCGGCTGGATGAGTGAGTACGGGCATAAGCTGGAGTTCGATGGTGATGGAAAAGCTACCTGCCCGGAGTCAGGGAAAAAGTACAAATTGGAAGGAAATAGGTTATATAAACTAAATGACCCGGGGCTTTAACTCGGGATTACAAAAATGAAAGCACTCACCATTCTGGGCGCCCGTCCCCAATTCATCAAAGCCTCACCTGTAAGCAGAGCCCTCAAAGCCGAAGGTATTGACGAAGTCATTGTCCACACGGGCCAGCACTTCGATGAAAACATGTCAAAAATATTTTTTGATGAAATGGGCATACCCGAGCCCCATTACAACCTGGAAGTCCATGGACTGGGCCACGGTGCCATGACCGGCCGGATGCTTGAAAAAATAGAGAGTGTGCTGTTGAAAGAAAAGCCCGATGTCGTGATTGTCTATGGTGATACGAACTCCACCATAGCCGGGGCCCTGGCGGCAAAAAAACTTCACATCAAAGTGGCTCATATTGAGGCGGGGTTGAGGAGTTTTAATATGAAAATGCCCGAAGAAATCAACCGGATCCTGACTGACCGGATTTCGGATTTTTTATTTTGCCCGACAACTACAGCGCTTGAAAACCTGAAAAAGGAAGGCTTTGAAAATATAGACTGTAAAATAACCAACAGCGGAGACGTCATGTATGATGCCTTTCTTCAGTTTAGTGATATTGCGCAGGAAAAATCGACGATTTTATCTGATCAAAAGCTGAGTGATAGAAAGTATATTTTATGCACAGTCCACCGGCAGGAAAATACCGATGACAAACAACGGTTTGGAGAAATTGTTCGAACACTGAATACTGTAGCGGAAGAAGCAACCATTGTTTTTCCCGTACATCCACGCACACAACAATTGCTTGGTACCTATTCATTACACAAAAATATCCGCATTATCCCACCAGTAGGTTACCTCGACATGGTTTCGTTGATAAACCACAGTATGCTGGTGATGACCGACAGTGGTGGCCTGCAAAAGGAAGCCTTTTTTGCCAGAAAGTATTGCATCACCCTGCGGGAAGAAACCGAATGGGTGGAATTGGTGAACGGTGGCTTTAACAAAACCGTGGGACTAACTATAATGATATTTTAAAGACGTTTAAGGCTTTTTTAACATTAAATTTTACCTCCTCACCTGATTTTTACGGTCAGGGTGGGGCAAGTTCGAATATTGCCCTATCTTTGCGCAAAATTTCGGACTGAGTACATCAAAAAAATGTGACTGAGGAAACGGAAGTATGTCTATGAAAAACTTTGCATTAATAGGGGCAGCCGGATACATTGCCCCCCGCCATATGAAGGCCATCAAGGAAACCGGCAATAATTTAGTAGCTGCACTAGATCCTAATGATAGCGTCGGGATTATAGACAGTTATTTCCCGGAGGCCGATTTTTTTACCGAGTTTGAAAGGTTTGACCGGCATATTGAAAAACTGGGCAGGCAGGGAACAAAATTGGATTATGTAAGTATTTGTTCACCCAATTACCTGCACGATGCCCATATTCGCTTTGCCTTACGTCATGGCGCTGACGCCATATGTGAAAAACCGTTGGTGTTGAATCCCTGGAATGTGGATGCCCTGGGTGAAATAGAGAAGGAAACGGGACAGAGAGTATATAATATTCTTCAACTCCGGGTACATCCCAGTATCATTAAGTTAAAAAACAAAATAGATAATGGCCCTGCTGATAAGATATATGATGTAGATCTCACCTATTTAACTTCACGTGGGAATTGGTATTATACGTCATGGAAAGGCGATGTTACGAAATCGGGTGGTATTGCATCTAATATAGGTGTTCATTTTTACGATATGCTCACCTGGATCTTCGGCGATGTCAAGGCCAACATCGTACATGTGCACGAGCATGATCGGGCCGGGGGCTTTCTGGAACTTGAGAAAGCAAGAGTACGTTGGTTTTTGTCAATTAATGAAGACATGTTGCCCGATGATGTAAAAACAAAAGGGCAAAGGACATATAGATCCATTACTATTGAAGGTGAGGAACTGGAATTTAGTGGGGGCTTTACCGATTTACATACGCTTTCCTATGAAGAGATCATCAAAGGCAATGGTTATGGTTTGGAGGCTCCGAGGAAAGCCATAGAGATTGTGCATGATATAAGACATAAAAAGCCGGAGGGATTGAAGGGGGATTATCATCCTTTGTCGAAACATAGCCCAGTACTTCATCCATTTAAAAGGGCAT
>JAOUKJ010000657.1 GCA_029882675.1 Cyclobacteriaceae bacterium | reverse complement strand
TTGCTCCAGCGAAAGTCCAGCCTCACCCTTATAATTCCCCACTACTCCATAGCCCACCCGGGTAGTCATGTATTCAACAAACGGCATGTCCAGTATAGCCGACCAGTTTATTCCTGCCACTCCCCCACCAAATGTCCCCCACTTGTTATTTATTCCCAGGGGTGTATACCCATCCCTTCTGATATTAATATCAATAAACCCAAGATTGTCATAAATCGCATGGGCTTTTCCATAAAAAGATAACAGGGTTGTTTTCTCCTTATAAGAATCAACCTTTCCTGCCCCCTCTGCAAAGTCAAGGGCCGCCCCCAGGTTGTGATAACTAAAATGGTCAGATACAAAACCACCCCCACGAGCATCTATGGTACTCAAAAAGACCTCCTGCCACATATACCCCCCATTTAGTCCCAGGTTTAATTTACCTGATGTATATGAGTACTTTGTCTCAACATTTAAATTTTTTACATCTCGATCACCTGAAGACCAATACGCCATTCCGTTTGATTGCAGATGGGACCAATCTCCTTCAAAATAACTTCGCTTGCCATAGTATTTCCCCTGGCGCTCATGCTCCTCCTGAAGCGAATACCCAATAGATACAGACAAATCATCCATTAGCTCATACTCCCCAACAAAATGATAGCTTGAATACTTTGATGCCCCTTCATTTTTATTTTGTTCCAGCACAGCTACCGGGTTTCTATAATCATATTTCTCTTCCTGAAAATATCCACCCCATTTATTAAAAATGTCCGGATGCAGTATGGAAGTCTCTTCCGTCACTTTTACAGGCGCTGTGGGATTGAAATGATATGCATACTTAAACACTTCATCAAATCCATACCTGGCACCAATATCCATAAAGGCTACACGAGCAGTTACTTTAAGCTTGTTTTTCAAAGCAAACTGAGTATAATTAAACCTCATATTTATCCTTTCATGTCCTGTGGTCTTGAGTATCCCCTGCCGATCCCTAAAATTCATTGACAGCCGGTAAAAGGCATTTTTTCGCCCACCTGATAATGCCAGGTGGTGCATCTGTGAGAAGGCCGGCCGGGTAATCGCTTTGAACCAATCGGTATCATAACCGTAATCAACGGTATTGTCTTTACCCCTGAATTGATCTGCCGTAAGAACCAGCTGGCGTCTCATGGCCTTTTCAAAAGTAAAGGAAGTTTTATATGATACCCCTAATCCTTCCTTTCCCTCTATTGTTTTAATTTTCAATACACCGTTTGCCCCTCGTATTCCATAAAAAGAAGAAGCCCCGGCACCACTCAATACTTCCAAACCATCTACATCATTCGGATCCACTACCCAGGTATTTTCAATGGGCAAACCATCAACTAAGATCAAAGGACGCGTAGCAGTGTTTAAAGTCATTGGTCCAAAACTGTTTTTCTCCCGGTAACGCAGAGAAGACGTCCCTCCTATTCTGAAATCAAACGGCCGGTTGGGATCTGAACCGGGTCGTACTATCAATGTACCCGGAACTTTGCCCTGAAGTAACTGTAAAGGGTCGTCTGAACAGCCGCAATTGAAACGCTGTGCCTGGATTTTATGAGTTACTAAAAAGACATCTGCTGAATCAACATGAGAAACATTATGGTCAAGAGTATCAATATTATCAATACTTAATTCCTTAAAAGTACTTTTATTTTGTCTTTGCCCTTTAACTAAATCAGGCCATAAAAAATACAGCAGAAACGGTATAAGATAACGAAGGCACATAAATGAAAGGTCAATCCCATTAAAGATGTTATGCCTAAAGCCAAACAATAATACAAATTATCTTTTAATTTGTATATTTTATTTAATCAAATAAAACCATTATCCTTTCAAGGCTTACCGCCTAAAACTCTCACTCACAAACAGCAGCACATCAGGCAGTGCCGTACGCCAGTAACTCCAGCTATGTCCGCCCTGCCGCATCCTGAACTCATGCTCAATGCCCTTATCCATCATGGCCAGCTTAAGGGCCAGGTTACCCCTCACCAGAAAGTCGTCGTCGCCACAATCGATATAATATTTCACTTTTTTCTGCTCTTCGGTATTGCCGTTTTCCACCAGACTGATGGCCCAGTTGTTTTTCATGTGGTCACTTATGCGCTTCTTACCCACCAATCCTTTACCATAGGGTATTCCCCAAACATTATCCCAGCTGTTCTGCGCCATATCAATAAATTCTTTTTCGGTCAGCACACCTGCACTCAGGGGTGCTGAAGCAGCAAATAATTCAGGGTGTTTCAATCCGAAAATAAGGGCGCCATGGCCACCCATAGAGAGGCCGGCCACTGCACGAAATTGTTTCTCGGCCCGCGTGTGGTAAGTTTTATCAATAAAGGGTATAAATTCCTGAATAAAAAAGTCTTCCCAAAGTTCCTTCTCGTCATAACTGTTCACGTAAAAAGTGACTCCGCCATCGGGCATGGCAATAATCATG
>JAOUKJ010000656.1 GCA_029882675.1 Cyclobacteriaceae bacterium | reverse complement strand
GTATTATTATAAAGCCCTGGTCTATCAGAAACAACGAAAAAAAAGGAAGGCCTGCGAAAACCTTAAAATCGCCATTAGTCATGGTTTTGAAGAAAATAACATTGACGAAGACCTGAAAAAAATGTGTGGTTTGTAGAAGTGCCTAAAATCCGAAAGAGGCTTTAAAAAGCATATATTTTCCCGCCCCAGGGGGCGGGAAAATACCTTTTTCTTTACTTTCTGAAATAAGCTTACGGATTTTAGGAAGTAAAGAAAAGCCTGGTTCAGTTCAGTGTTTTTTTAATCAGTCAGATACGCAGTGCTTTGCAAATAAGTCTGTAATTCCCGTCCGGGATGATTATATTTGTGTAAACAACATGAAAAAAATGCGGATTCTATTCTTTACTATACTCTTATTCTGGTCTTTTATTTCTCCTTCAACAGCCCAGACCACCAACGACCTGGCCCTTTGGCTTAAAGAACCGGCCACCCGTTGGGATCATGGTTTTTTCTTTGGTAATGGTCGTTTGGGCGGTATTGTATTTGGAGGAGTCAGTAAAGAGCGGGTGGTCATCAACGAAGAAAGCGTTTGGTCGCGGCAGGGGGAGGTGAAAGATGTTGAAGGGGCCTACAAACATATTCCTGAAATCAGGAAACTCCTTTTTGCAGGAAAATATGAAGAAGCTGAAAAACTGGCCAAAGCGCAGGTGATGTCCAAACGCCTGGTAACGGGAACGAACTCCTACCAGGAATTGTGTGAAATGAACATGTCGTTTGACGGCCATGAGAAATACCGGAATTACAAAAGGGAACTGGACATGGAAAAGGCCCTGATTACGGTTAGCTATGAGGTTGATGGGGTAAAATATAAAAGGGAAATATTTTCCTCGTACCCGGAACAGGCCATATATATGCGCCTGACAGCCAGTGAGCCTGAAAAAATAACCGGCACCTTCCAATTGTCGCGTGAAGAGTCCGCACCTGAGATCATTGTGGCGGGACGGGGCATAACACTTTCCGAACAGGTGTCTGGTGGGCAGGGCGTAAGCACCCAGGCCGAAGTGAAGTTTTTTAACAAAGGCGGGGATCTGTCAGCTACTCCTTCCGGTATCCGTGTCGAAGGGGCCGATGAGGTGTTGGTGGTCATGACCGGGAGGACAGATTATTTTGGCGAAGATCAGGTAAAGAAAGCCGCTGAAGACCTCAATCGAGCGGAAAAGGATTTTGACATTGCACGGAATGAACATATCGCAGATTACCAGAAGTTGTTCAAGCGATTTTCCCTGAATTTGGGGCAGACCGATGCCCGTTATTTTTCAACAAAGGAGCGGATAGAAGCGATAGCTACAGGGGTTGAAGACCCGGGTCTGTTTACACAGTACGTGCAGTTTGCCCGCTATTTGCTGATTAGCAGTAGCCGGGGAGATGATATGCCTGCCAACCTACAGGGCCTATGGGCTGAAGGCATAGCGCCACCATGGAATGCTGACTACCACATCAATATCAATATCCAGATGAACTACTGGATCAGTGAGGTGACCGGCCTGGGTGATTGTCATAAATCATTGCTTACTTTTATTGAACAACTGCAACCGGCCGGCAGAAAAACAGCGAAAGAAATATATGGGGCATCAGGTTGGACAGCCCACCATACCTCCGATGCCTGGCACATGACCACTGTTTTTGGTGAGCCGGGGTATGGTTTCTGGCCCATGGCTGCGGGATGGGTAAGCCAGCACCTGTGGGAACACTACCTCTACGGCGGAGACAGGGATTACTTGCGGGAACATTCCTATCCCGTCATGAAGGGAGCTGCGGAATTTTATCTGGACTTTTTAGTCAAGCACCCCCGAACAGGGAAGCTGGTGTCAGGCCCCTCAATATCACCGGAAAACAAGTTCATCACGCCACTGGGTAATACCGCGGCATTGACCATGGGCCCGGCAATGGATCACCAGATCATCATTGAAAATTTCAGGAGTGTCATTGAAGCGGCCAGGGTGTTGGAAACCGATGATAAATTTGTACAGACGCTTGAGAAGACACTAAAAAATATCACACCTACAAAGATCGGTGAAGACGGCCGGATTATGGAATGGGCCGAAGATTATAAGGAAGCAGAGCCCGGGCACCGGCACATGTCGCACCTGTATGGCCTGCATCCGGGCAGCCAGTTTACCTATCAGCAAACGCCTGAGCTGATGGAGGCTTCAAAAAGGGTCATTGAGGAGCGCTTAAAGCATGGGGGAGGGCATACCGGCTGGAGCAGGGCCTGGATGATCAATTTTTATGCGCGCTTACAGGAAAGCGAACTGGCCTATGAAAGCATACGGGCCTTGTTTACGAAGTCTACCCTGCCAAATATGCTCGATGTACACCCCCCGTTCCAGATCGATGGCAACTTTGGGGGAGGGGCCGGGATCATAGAGATGCTCATGCAGTCGCATGCCGGAGAGGTACATCTGTTGC
>JAOUKJ010000655.1 GCA_029882675.1 Cyclobacteriaceae bacterium | reverse complement strand
GAAATGACCGGTAGCAGGATTGCCCTGCATCGGGATGATTTGTTTTATACAGTCATTGGTGTAGTGGAGGATTTCCACTTTGAGTCTTACCAGCATCGCATTGCACCGCTGGTCATGACAAAGATGACAGAAGAAACCTTTGACAGGCATTTATATTTGTCTTATGCGGGTAATGATTTTTCTGCACTTCTCAACTCCCTGGAAGAGCATTGGAAAGCACAGAATATTGCAGCCCCGCTGGTTTGGCATTGGCCCCGGGATAAATTTTTATCCAACAATAAAACAGATCAGGCTTTTCAGGATATTATTCAGTATTTCAGTGTGGTTTGTCTTATAATCCTTAGCATAGGATTGATCGCCTTTATCAATTCCAATATGGAGCGTTATCTGCACGAGGTAATTGTTCGTAAAATATTTGGGGCGTCAGTAACCGATATCTTTATGAGTCTGCAAAAGAAGTTTGTTTACGCACTGGCAGGTGCCATCGTCACGGGTGGTTTCCTGTCCTGGTATTTTTCGGCGGCCTGGATGGACAATTTTGTATACAAGGCAGATATTAAAATGGGATTATATGCGGTACCGTTATTGGTCACCTTGTTGATAGTTGCAGGCATTACCGCTTATAAAACGGTTCTTGTTCTTACGATGGTTCCGGGAAGGCTGAGAAATTTAAATTAAGCTTGTTGTGAGTGTTTGACTACTCCCTGTATATTAGCAGGGTATATGAAGCTTTAATTCTATGAAAAAGATAATCCTTATGCCCTGTTCTCCCTTCATGTTTTTTTCCTTAATGCGCAGGATAAACTTCACCTGAAGCCTGACAACATCATTGAGCAGGACACCGTGGTACTACAGGCCGGTGATCTTCGGGCGGTTATTGTCAACAATAATGCTTTTGGTGATCGTCACAGGGCAGGTTACAGTGGTATTGCAGCGCTGTATCATGCAGCGCAGGATTCCTCCCCTTTTGTGCCGGAATATTCTGGGCCAGTTATATCAATGCTCCCAAAGACAAAAAGATTAACTTTAAAGGATGGGTCGGGGGGTTCGGATCATATTTTACGGGTGCCAAGCCTCAACCCTGCAATAGCTATCAAGTATATATTAATCTAATATTAAAACCCTTGAAGAAGTCAGGAGGACGTAAAGTAGGCAGTTTTGCGGCTGCTTCGTTGCAAATCCCTCAATACTCGCACCTCTCCCTATTTTTCCAAACTGATTGTATCACCCCTTCGGGGTTGATGTTCTGGCGGTTGGAAAGCTACAATCAGTGCTATTGCCTATATCCCGATGTACTATCATATGGAGTTAGGATAAAGTTATAGATACCTTAATCTGCAGGGTAAGTTTTAATCAATAATGTTTGCGCTGATTTTGACAAATCCCGAAGGGGTGACATGATTGTAGTACCGGAATTCAATGAACAAAATCCCGAAGGGGTGAAAATATCAGGGAATCCGAATTGTGGAGTAGTGGCGACTGTTGCCGTGCAATACCCTAACCTTACACTCCCCCCCTCAAAACGGCATATCAGTATCCCCATCCGTCCAACTGCTTTTTGGTTTTGGGTAAAGCAGGAAAGAAATGGATTGTTAACCCGGATTATTCATGGGATTTTGTAATGAAAGTCAAAAGACCAATAAAGACGGTTACTTACCTCGATTAGTGTCTGCTGCAAGCGAATCTGATCCCCATGAATTAAGGTACGGGAAATTGTCTGAACATGATTTATATGATTAAAAGATTGGCAGGATTATTCAGCAGAGCTAGTCCCACGATAATCCTACAAAAAAAGTGTCTCATATCCTCCTTCTTGCTTCGGCGGACAATGAGAGGAAAAGGATCAATTCTTACTGTATTCGGGCTTTTTTTTGGGGGTGAGAGCCTCATCCCATCTGCTGTTTATCTGTTCTCAAAGGTTAGATTGCCCTTCTCCAAAAATGGAAGAAGGGAGCAATAGCCTGTGCAACTTGATCCGATTATCGGATGGTATTTATAAAATGTACGACAAATTAAAAAACTGTCCGTTCAAAATTACGGACTTTGGCCCCCCTCTCTTCAAAAAAGAAAGGGGTATTACCGTTGTTGATATTTGATAAACTTTAGCAGAGGTGAGTTGTAACAATATTCCGGCCCCTGCCCCATCAAAAAGACAAATCAGGGTCACCATCTGTCCAATTGATTTTTGGTTTTGGGACTGTTGGGATCAGCTGGTTTGCTTGTATTTTTTTTGATGTTGCTGACATGGCAGCGATTGAAGGAGTACACGAGTAATTTCCTGTTCTTTTACCGATCCTGCCCAGACTCATGTTTTGGGGATATATTACAACAAGGTAAGTTCTAACCCGATGTCTTTCACTGTTGTAAATCACTGAACCGGAATTTAGAATTTAAAATTTAAAATTTAGAATTTAGAATTTAGAATTTAGAATTTAGAATTTAGAATTGGGAAT
>JAOUKJ010000110.1 GCA_029882675.1 Cyclobacteriaceae bacterium | reverse complement strand
TTTTTTACATATTTATGTTTAAACATTATAATATTAATTTTAACTTATGAGTGATATCAAGTTGTATAATTTATTACAATAGTTTAATTTTGTTTCTTTAAAAAGGTTGAGCTTTAAAATTTTTTAAATATGGCATTTGTAAACTGGGACGATAGTTATAGCGTAGAGGTTAGTACAATCGATGATCAGCATAAAAAACTTATTGAGCTGGTAAACCAGCTTTATGATGCAATGCGCAAAGGTCAGGATTTAATAATTATTGGGGAGGTAATTGATGAGTTGATACATTACACCAAAACACATTTTGCCTATGAAGAAGCCTATTTTGAAAAGTTTGGATTTGAAAAAAAGGAAGAACATAAAGCTGAACACAAAGATTTCGTTCGGGAGGTGGAGGAGTTTAAAAACAAGTTTAAAGAGGGAAAAATAACGCTTTCAATAGAGGTACTTCAGTTTCTGAGCGGCTGGCTCTTTACGCATATCAAAGGATCAGATAAAGACTATATTACATATTTCCATACCAATGGAATCAGGTAATTATGTCAGCTTGGTTACTATGGATTCATTTATACCATTAATACCTGAAGTGCTCAGTGACATGTGTATCATGGATCTTATTTGTTTTGGGTAAATACAGACTTTACTTTAACATAAACGATGTTGGTGCAGCCACTATAAAATAGTTCGCAAAATAACAAATCAATGAATTTTATAGATTGGAATGATAGTTATAGCGTTGGAATTCGTGCTATTGACAACCAACATAAAGGCCTTGTTGATCTTGTAAATCAACTTTACAACAGCATGCGTGAAGGAAAAGAGCGTGCCATACTTGAAGACATCATTGAAAAGCTCGTCCAATATACCCAAATTCATTTTACCTACGAAGAAGCCTTTTTCAAGAAATTCGGATATGAAAAAACAGATGAGCACACGAGGGAACACCAGGAATTTATTGACGAAATTATAGCTTTTAAAAGGAAATTCAATCGAAACAAAGGTGAAGGAGCCCTTTCAATTGAGATGTTACAGTTTTTAAGCGGTTGGCTTTTTGCACACATCAAAGGCGCTGACAGAGACTATATCAAATGTTTTCATGATCACGGACTGAAGTAGTACATACTTGTTTCTGCACATCCCCTTATCCGTTTATCCATTTAACGCATTATTCTTGGGTTTTTGTGTTGAAAGTCAAATGTCCATCGCTGCCAATAAAAACAGTTATTTACGATGCTGATCGGCACATAATCGTAATCTGGTTATCTTAGGCTTTCGCTGAAATTCTTCTTTTAAAATGGGTACCGAGCCCGCTATGCCTCTTTCTTTAAGACTTACGATCCTTTTCCTTTCGCGCTGCTTTGTATGCGAAAAAGAGAAAACCCCCAATAACCAATCCCAGCACAAAGACCATATTCACAATAGTACCCGCATTCATGATTTGACAAATTTTTTATACAGGAATCCGTTGATTAACATACCCCCCAAAATAACTATACCCCACTGACTAATGACAGAAGCATTGCTATAGACATCGATAATATTCCATATGCCGTTTTCATCAAACCAGGGGTATTCACTATATCCCTGAGACATCCACCAGTATATCAGAAATATACCGACAAACATGTTCAGGTACATGAAAACACTAAAATACAGGTTTGAAACCTTAAAATCAGAATCTTTATCTATAAATTCCCTTTTGAAGGTGACAGGCCCATGCTTCACGACCGCCATCATAATCAGCCAACCGGAAATGATCAGTCCCAGGCCCCAAACCCAATCCTGATTATTGAAGAAATCAAGCGACCAGGCAGAGGGAAATCCAAAAACAATACAAAACAACGCCACTCTTACCGAAGCCGATTTACGGGCAAAGCCAAGGTCAGCCAGGTTACGTAAAAACAATTCCAGCATGGGAAGCAAAGAGCTAAACGCTGCCATAAAGAATGCGGTAAAGAACAATACATTCAGGTAGCTTCCACCGGGTATATGGGCAAAAAGTCCGGGTATCACCGTAAACGTCAGTGCCTGGCTGCCTGATTGTAAAAAACTAATTGCTTCACCTTCAGAAGGTGCCAGGGCAAATACGGCGGGAAGAATAGCCATTCCGGCCAACAGTGATGCTGTATTGTTTCCAAAAGCCCCTATAAAGGTATTGAGCGTAACATCTTCCTTGTTTCGGGAATAGGAAGTGATGGTCATGAGCAAACCCCAGCCCGCTCCGGTAGACCATGCCGACTGTGAAAGCGCTTCCAGCCATATTTTTGGTTCGGAAAACAAGGCCACATCTACATGAAACATGTATTCAAGCCCCTTGATTCCATTATCCATAGAAAGGGCCACAATGGCAATAACACCCAGCAAGATAAACAAACTGGGTATTAGTATCTTGTTGGCCTTTTCGAGGCCTTTTCGGATCCCTTTGGCCAGGATCAAAACACCGGCTATAACCGCTATGATATGCAATATCACGGTCAATATACTGGTATTCGATACGCTATTCCATAAGTTTATAAGCTGCTCCGGATCGGAAGTCGGTTGTTCACTGATGCCTGACGTAACTACAAGTTCATTCCATATATTTTCCAACCCCACTCCAAGATACCGCAGTGCCCACCCTGTGACCACCGAATAATAAAAAGCAATACCCAAGGTACACAAAGTGATAAAAAAGCCTCCCCACACAAACTTTTTTCCCGCCAGCAGACCATACGATCCAATAACCCCCTTTTTATACTTTTTACCAATGGAAAATTCAGCCAGTAACAACGGAATTGACCAGGTGAGTAAAAACACAATCCAAAGTATTAGAAATGCGCCTCCATACTGCCCGGCTAATCGGGGAAACCGCCAAAGGTTACCAGCCCCGATGGCCATACCCAATGAGGCGAGTAATAGTCCCCAACGACTACTGAATTCTTCGACTTTGGACATAAATGTTATGAGTTGGTTCCAACTGCCGAACTTACTGTAAATTTCAAGAAGTAAAAAACAAGGAGTTTATTATCTTAAAAAACCAACCTAACGGTCACAGAAAATGGCATCGTACTCGCCGGGCTCCATTCCCCTTTTCCAGATGATCTGACCTTGTTTATTATAATAAACCAACACATAATAATCTGCCGCACTCAGGTACTCCTCTGCCCGGTACACCGACCCGACTTTGCTGATGAAGGTATATGCCGGAGGTATGATGGTTCCGTTAAATGAAGAAAAAATGCCAATTTTTTTGTTGACCACCACCTCAATTAGTTTCTCATCTCCACTTTCAAGATATTCCACCTTGTCAAATCCACCAGCTATATCAAGGCCGGTATATGGGTTGTATAGAAAATATTTTTGTTCCTTCCGAACCAGAACAACAGAATCGGCCCAGGGGCTTACTTCTTCAAAAAGGGTTTCTCCCAACTCATCGCCATTGCGATCTATAATGATGTATTGATTTTCTTCAGGTAAAGCCAATAATCCATTGCCTAAAATCACGGGCTTTTTATCAAACCGGGGTTTGATATAGACTGAATCACGGGCATTGTAATACCCCAGTTTACCACGAAGTAACAGGGTAACACCTCCTTGTTCATTTTCGGCAATAACATCATAATTAGGATTTAACACTTTTGTTCCGTCAATAAAATACAATCCCTTTTTTCCTTTCAGCTCCACCGCAAAATATTCCTCTCCTATGGCGCTGATCTTGTCAAATTCACCTTCAAAAAGAAGACGGCCGTAACTATTATAAACCGCTGTTATATCCTCACTTAATCCGATAAATTCATGTTTATCAAATTGCAGTAATTGCACTTTACTTGTCTTAGAAAAGGCAAGTGTGGTGTCTTCAGGCAATACGATAAGGCCTTCCTGAGCCAGAAGTGCAAAGCTGCGGCCCAATAATCGGGCAGAATCAGAAAAATATGTTTTTTGTGAGGCTTTATTGATCAGTCGAAATTTATTGTCCTGCTGCGTGAGTATAAAAACATCATTGATGCGAACCTCCTCATATTGCCCCTCCAATAGATTGAAGTTTAAATCGAGCAGTTGCAAGCCCTGTGGCTTTTCCAAAAGATATCCTCCATTTTCAAGAATAATAACCTGCTCTTCCAATGGTATATCAAATCCTGATTTATTGTTTATCAGGCCTTCTTTTTCGTCATGTCTTACCCATAGCTTTTCATCGGGCCACTCTTCGTATTCATCATAAATAAAGGCCATGGCAGGTTGCACTCCCTCTGCTACCTTGGCCAGTTCCACCGGATTTACCACAGCATACCGCTCGTTTTTCTCCAATATGACCGCACCAAAGACATCGTTAAAATCGTCATATTCGTTACTCAATATCTCCCTGCCAAAAATACTCACCAATCCCCATCTGTTATTTTGTTTCCAGGCAATATAGGCCCCTGCCACTATTTTAATATCATCATAAATAAAAGGCAATATTTTTTTTCCGGTTTTGTGTATGGCTCCAAATTTCCCCTGCCTTCCCACCTTCATGACCCCATAACCCAGGTCATCAAAACTGTCGAAATGATCCTGAAAAACAAGTCCTCCTGTAACAGCTATTATACTGCCCATATCACCCGGGAGAAAGAGCACATTGCCCAACAAACCATCGCAGAGATTGGCGGGATCAATACTGCTAAATTGACCTTCAATAAGCTGCTCACCTGTTGTAGTAATAAATGAATACTTGTCCTTATCATACACCGGTATTTGCAACTGCCTACTTATATCCATGTTCTTTTTCAATGAGTCCGTAAGTAGATTGTGGTCATAATGGGAAAGGCCATACGCTAAATCCGTATGATAAAAATAATGTAAGGCGGTTTTCCGATGAACAGATTGGGGGTAGTCTTTCAGGAAAGATAAAAAATCTGATGGCCGATTGGCCGCTGTGCTTAGTTCAAGAACCTCGCGTTCACAGATGGCACGATATGGAGTATTCGGATTAATTCGCAAAAATTGAACAAAGCTGGAAAGCTTACCATCTGCCGTCTTATCTTCAAAATACAATCGCTCATAGCGCTCCCTGGCCTCAGTTACCTGCGGAGCATCCGGGTATGTGTTGAAAAAATCCTGATAAGCAGGATAACTATGTAGCATTCCGGCATCACGAAAAGCGGCAGCATAACGGGCCTGAATAGCCTCCGGCACCTGGCTGGCCGAAGAATACTTTTCCATAAAAAAAGTATATGATCTTACAGTATTGGCATTTACGGCCCGTCGGTAGGCCTGGCTGTCAAGTTGTATTTTTTGCTTTTCGAGTACACTTTCATCTAGCCCGGAACGATGGAGTTTTTCTATTTCCTTTAGCTCCATTTGCTGATACAAACTCCTTGCTGCCAGAATAAAATAATAAGCCGTATCGAGATTGGCCTCGGGAAAACTGTCATGGTCATACAGTCTGGACATTCCATATTTCACTTCCGGATCGAGGGTATCCTTTTCATAGGCCTTTACCAGTAAATCCACAGCTTTCACATAGTCTCCTTCATCCAGATTTTCCAGCGCCCGCTTAATGGAACCGGTTTGGGCTAATGAAAGGATATTTCCGGATAAAAACAACAACACTATGGTATAACGAATAATCATTAATACAAAATTAGTTGAATAGGGGCCAAGAAACAAAAGACAAGGTGCGATTGCCCGATCGAAGAGAAATGGACAGGTATCATTTAAATCTCAACCTCTTTCTACATTATTCATAATACACGCCACCTACATTGTCTCTGATTGCTCCGGTCACACTGGCCAGGCAATTGGGTTCTTTACGCAAACGGAGTACTCCAAGAAAGGCAAAAATCAAAGCCTCCTTGTATTGGACAAGAGAAATATCAGGAACCAAAATTTGCTTGTCTTCGTGTATCACATGATCTTTTGTCCTCTCCATCAGGAAAGCATTTAAGGCCCCGCCTCCGGTAAAAAGAACTTTCCCCTTTCCAGGCAGGTCATTTATCGCATTAGCCAGTTGGATGGCAATATGCTCTACAGCCGTTCGCAGACGGTCAGGAAGTGAAATATTGCCCGGGTCTAAAAGGTGAAATACGGCCGATTCAATCCACTCATAACCCAGTGATTTGGGCCCGGGATACTGATAATAATCCAAGGCATTGAGCTTTCCAAGCAGGCCTTCATGGACATCACCCCCTGCCGCTAATTGTCCATCTTTGTCAAACTCCAAACCAGCCTCATTGGCCAGGCGGTTCAATATGATGTTTACTGGACTGATGTCCCAGGCTACGCGAACATCCTCCTTTTCAAATGAGATATTAGATATGCCCCCCAGGTTGATGCAGGCGGTAAATTCACTAAACAACAATTTATCGCCTACCGGCACAAGAGGAGCTCCCTGCCCTCCCAATGCCATATCGACAGAACGGAAATCATTAATAACGGGAAGGCCGCAATGTGCAGAAAGCTCAGTGCCCCGACCAATTTGTAAAGTTAGGCCCCTTTCGGGTTGGTGAAAGATAGTATGTCCATGACTGGCTACGATCTCGGGAGCCAGATCATACTTTTTGATAAATTTTTTGGCCTCATCGCCCATCCATCTTCCCAGGTCAAGATCAAGTAACGAAAGCTCAAGACCACTCAATCCCATACAGTTTATTAGTTTATCACTCAAAGTCACTGTAAGAGGTACGGTTTCGACCGGCCCGAGGAGGTATGTCCATTTATTCAGATCCTCATCGAAGGAAAATTCACAATAAGCCATGTCCAGCCCGTCCAGGCTGGTTCCTGACATCAAACCCAAAATTTTATAATACTTCACCAATTTTAGTAATTTTGCAGCCCGAAGAAAGGGCTTTTCTTTTCTTCAAAATAACGGGTTTTTAACTGTGGATTCAAATAAAATTACAATTGCTGTGGATTTTGGCACTTCATCGGCCAAAACAGGCCTTTTTCAAGGCAACAAATTAATTGAGGTAGGCCGTGGGTTGTCGCTACAAGATGTGACCTCATTGGTCAGAAAGCACCAGCCTGCACATATCATTATCAGCACTGTTTCTGTATCCCGGAGTGATATCGCCACGGCCTTGGGCGAACGTATACCCATACTATTCCTTGACAGCACCATATCGCTGCCACTTTCCCTGGCCTATGGCTCTCCGGATACCCTGGGCGCCGATCGCATCGCTGCTGCAGTTGGTGCCAGCCAGCTTTATCCCCGGAGAAATTGTTTGGTGATTGATGCGGGTAGCTGTACCACTTATGAATTTATTGACGAAAACAATATTTATCAGGGGGGGGGTATTTCTCCGGGAATTGATTTAAAATTACGTGCCTTGCATAATTATACGGCCAACCTGCCGTTATTGGAGCGGGTAACAGAAACCAAATTGGTAGGTGATACGACTAATAATGCCATGCTCAGCGGAGTAATCAACGGAACAATTGCAGAAATCAGGGAAATAATTCGCATGTATCAGAACAAATTCCCAGATTTGCAGCTTGTTATCTGCGGGGGTGATGCCAGTTACTTCGCCACGAAGCTAAATATAGAGGTATTTGTTGCCCCTGAACTCGTTTTAACAGGATTGAAAAACATACTCGATTATAATGTACAAAAGCCTTAAAATTTACTTTGGCTTGCTTTCACTTTGGGCATTCACGCCCGTGTTTGGGCAAATTGCGCCGTCACCGTTTATGGCCAGCGGTATAGGACAAATAAGCAGTATGGGGCTTATACAAAATGAATCCATGGGGGGGCTGGGTATTGGCACCGGGAGTTTCTGGAATATCAACAATGATAATCCGGCCCTATTGGTGTATTCGCGAAATACCTATTTTGGAAACCTAACTGTTTTTCAGGCCGGAATGCTTACCGAGTCGAAAAAAATAGAGAACGCCGATAATCTGGAGAAAAGCGGTGGTACGGGCATGAGCTACCTGGCCATGGGATTTCCCATTATGAAAAACAAGTGGTACAGTACGCTGGGCTTGCGGCCTTACAGCACCGTCAACTACAACCTCAACTACGATTATGATGTCCCCGGTTCTGGGAGCTATGCCAAAGTGACAGAAAAGGGCTCAGGCGGCATTAACCAACTCTACATTTCGAATGGTGCGGTCCTCACCAAAAATATATCCGTGGGATTGCGCTCAGCATTTATGTTTGGCTCCAGGGTTTCTGAATTCACAAATTACATTGTCGATTCCATTTATGTCCCTCAGCCCTATTCTGGTACGATTTACCAAAGAAGGACTAGCCGCGGTTTTACATTTTCAGGTGGTATAGCCTATCAGGACTCCATAAAAATGGGAACCAAAGATCCCTTGCGGGTAACGGTAGGTGCTGTATATGATATTGAACGCGCCATAGCCGGCAAGGAATTCGAAAGCCTTCAGCGCCGGTCATTGGGTGGAGCCATTCTGGAAGCAGATACACTGATAAATAACCGGGCAGGAAAGGTAGTCCTTCCATCCGGTTGGGGGGCGGGAATCTCCGTTGGTCAGGGATCTGAATGGTTGCTTGGTGCAGATATCCGCTTTAGCCAATGGAGCAAGTTTCAGCAGTTTGGAGAGCAACCGGGTTTCATGGATAGTTTTTCGCTTGGTGTAGGGGGAGAAACTACACCGGATGCTTTCTCTGTAGATCAATACCTGAAAAGAGTGACTTATCGAATGGGCTTTCATTATAAGAATACGCCTTATTTATTAAATAATATGGAAATTAAAGATTTTGGCATTAATTTTGGAGTTTCATTACCCATCGTGCCTTCTTCGACTGGTGGTTCAGGAATGAATAAAGGATTTTCCAGCGTAGATATGTCTTTCACTTTTGGTAAACAGGGAAATGTAGAAGATAATTTATTGGCCGAAAAATATTTTAGGTTTCACTTCGGTATAACCTTTAACGATCAATGGTTTGTAAGAAGAAAATTTAACTAGAAAAAATAAAAATTATTATGAAAAGGAAAATCACTATAGTTGCTTTTTTTCTGTTTGTAGGGTTAGGAAATTTTGCATACAGTCAGTGTAATGATTGGAAGTGGCCCGAGGACAAAACGACAGCTGAAAGAATGTATGTGTTTCACAATGACATGGTAAAGAATGAGCAGTATGAAAAGGCAGTTGCTCCGCACCAGTGGTTGCTCAAAAATTCACCTGATTTAAATAAAGCCCTCTACATCAACGGAGAGAAAATATTCCGGGGTCTGGCCGATAATACAGACGATCCTGTCCGACAGAAAGTCTATGTAGATAGCCTAATGATGATGTATGACATGCGCATGGAATACTGTGGAAATGAGATTTCTATCCTGAACAAAAAAGCCTATTATGCTTTTAAATACTCCTACAAGGATCGGGAAAATGACACGACCTTATTAAAATTGTTTGATGAGGTGATGAAAAAGAGCGGCAAAAATATGACGGAAGGTAACCTGAAATATTATATGACCATCATCAAAATGAATAAGGTTTATCAAAAAAATCTGACCGACGATCAGATACTGGAACGCTATGATAAAATACAGGAAGCCATTGATGGCCGTATTGCAGCCGGTAAAGACAAAAAACAGCTTGAGTCTCTACGTGCAGAGGTTGATGAAATGCTTTCCACTATCGTGACCATGGATTGTGAGTTGGTACGCAATACCCTCGGGTCGAAGTTTAAGGAAAATCCGGATGATATTGCCACAGCCGAAAAAATATTCAAGTTTATGTTGCAGGGAAAATGTACCGATGATCCGCTTTGGCTCGATGCAGCAAAAAGGGTATATATAGACAAACCATCCTTCGGATTGGCCAAGAACATCGCACTGAAGTGTAAGAACAATGGGGATGATGCCGACGCGGAACAATACCTTAATTCCGCCATTGAAATTACCGATGATGTAGCTGAAAAAGCGGAA
>JAOUKJ010000654.1 GCA_029882675.1 Cyclobacteriaceae bacterium | reverse complement strand
GGGCTTGCTGCAAAGAGGTATAAAACAAAAATGAAACGACTAACTCCATGTTTCTTGCTTCTCAACCATTCTTTCCCTACTTTTCAACCATGCAAATAAACAGCTTCAAACAGTCCCTCCTGCGGGGCGACATGCAATACGGGCTTTGGAATGTAATCACCGACACCAATGTTGGGGAAATTTGTGCCAGCGCCGGCTTCGACTGGGTGCTTATCGATGGGGAGCACGGGCCTTTCGATCTGCGCACCACCCTATACCAACACCAGGCGATGTCGGCCCATGCCAGCGCTTTACTGGTGCGTGTGCCTGATAGCAATACCACCTATATACGCCAGTTGCTGGATGCCGGTATTCAAAACCTGCTTGTACCCATGGTAGAGTCTGCCAGGCAGGCTCAAAGCCTGGTGCAGGCTATGCGTTATCCACCGGAAGGAAACCGCGGTGTAGGCACGGCCATTATTAGGGGTGCCAGATGGGGAATTGATAATGACTACAATCCAAAAGCCAATGAGCAGGTATTTCTGGCTGTACAGATTGAGACCGTAAAAGGGCTGGAAAACCTGGAAGAAATTGCGGCAGTAAAAGGTGTAGATTGCCTGTTTATCGGTCCCGCAGACCTGGCTACATCCATGGGCCATGCTAACCAGCCAGACCATCCCGAAGTGAATGAGGCCATAACAGATGCCTTTAGACGCATAAAAGCTATGGGCAAGATGGCCGGTGTATTGGTTCTGGATGATGACACCGCCAAAAGCTATGCTCGTGCCGGGGCTACAATGGTGGGTGTAGGGGCCGATATTATTTCCTTATCTGCCGCGGTGCGGAAGATGGCTGCCCATTACCGGAAGGAAAAGTAAGCAAGTGGGCGTCTCAAAAGTTTAAAACCTTTTGAGACCCTTGGGAAAATGCCCCACAAATGGTGATATTTCTTATTTTAGGGGATTTCATTTCATACCACCCAGATGCTGTTGAGACAGCCATTTCACTTTATACCTTCAAAAACACCTTCTTTTTGTAAAGAAAATACAAAAAGGCCCACTTTACGGCAAGTAAGCAAAAGACCATTACTACCGCACTGAACGGATCGCCTATGAGTTGGCCCAGCCATCCAAACACCGATGATGTGGAAAATGACCAATTGATAAACCGACCGGACATGTAGATCAATATGGAGTTCATCCCGATCACTTTAAAGAAAAAGAAAGCTTTACGATGCCCGGAAATATCTATCACATAATAAAAAGTAGCCATAAGAAGCATACTCAGTCCGCCACATTGCAATGTAAAAGAACTTGACCAGAGGTTTTTATTAATGGGAAAAACCAATCCCCAAATTTGCGCCAGGATGATAAATGCGACACCCATGATAAGCAGTTGTATTACTTTCTTTTCAGCTTTGATGGGACTGTTCCTCAGTAGGTTCCCCGTATAAATACCCATCAGGCCGGTGGCGATGGCCGGAATAGTAGAAATAAGGCCCTCAGGATCGTGAATGCCGGGGTATAATAATTTACCGGGAACGATCAAAGTATCGAGGTAGGAGGCAAAATTACCTTCCATGGATAAATCGCCCATTGGGAATCCCGGTGTAGCATTAAACATCAGAAGCAACCAATAGCCAATGAGCAATGATGCAAACCAGATGATTTGACCGGTTTGTTTGGTGTACAGATAAATAATATTGGCAAACATATAAGCCAGTCCTATTCTCCCCAATACACTGGCTATGCGCAGTTCATCCAGCGGACGAATATCCAGGCCATTGTTGTGGACAACTCCCAGAAGAACCAGAATCAACCCCCGTTTGATTACTCGGATGAGCAATTCTTTTCTACTCTTACCAGCCTCTACCTGCTTACCTAACGAGAATGGCGTGGAGACACCTGCCAGAAAGAGGAAGAGCGGGAAGATCATATCATATGCCGTAAAGCCATTCCAGGCGGGATGGTCAAACTGGCCCGACATGGCCTCCCAGAAAGGGGCGCCGGTAGTTTTACTCAATTGATGAAAAATACCTTCGGCCCCCATGATCCAAAACATGTCGAATCCCCGCAGGGCATCCAGCGAATAAAGCCGCTGGTTATTGGTTAACTGGCTCATAAAAAAACTTAAATACCTAAAATCCGCAGTCGGCTTTCATAAACGTTTAATAATGTTTTAAATATAACCGAATACGCCGTTCTTACTCACTTATTCAAGTGTACAAAAAAATATATTTTAAATGATTTCCCGCCCCTGGGGGCCGGAAATCATCTTTTTATTTAATACCTAAAATCCGCAAGCGTAATTTAGGTAAATAAAAGTATTTATACTTCAGGCATCCTTTTCGCCTGACAAATTGCCTTAAAGGTATATTTTTTGATTTAAACGGTGCAGGATCTGATAATTTTTTTTTGATTTCAATGTCCCCCGGCTTGTTCGCTTTGTTTAATTTACTGTTTCCCGCTTTTACCTCCGGTC
>JAOUKJ010000109.1 GCA_029882675.1 Cyclobacteriaceae bacterium | reverse complement strand
AATTTTTGGTTGGATGATATCAGGTTAAACACTTTCTTGAAGATATGAACAAATTTCTGGCCTTTTTTGCTTTGACATTTTTATTATGTGCAGCACACAATCCGTTAAAACCAATAACTATTGTTTTCTATGGCGACAGCATCACTGCCGGATATGGACTGGAGCGGGACCTGGCCTTTCCGGCCTATGTAGAAAGTGGGCTTAGAGAACAGGGATATGAGGTCAATGTCATAAATGCCGGCCTGAGTGGTGAAACTTCCGCAGGAGGATCAAGCAGAATCAGTTGGGTTCTTCGCCAGCCTGTTGATATTTTTGTTTTGGAACTTGGTGCCAATGATGGCTTAAGGGGCCTCCCGATTGAACAAACCAAAAACAACCTGCAACAAATCATTGATCAGGTAAAAGAAAAGTACCCCAAAACCAAAATTGTTTTGGCCGGCATGCAGGTGCCGCCTAACCTGGGAGAAGGTTATACCAATGCGTTTAAAAAGATATATCCTGAATTGGCCACTAAAAACCAGGCATTACTTATTCCGTTTATTTTGGAAGGCATTGCCGGAGACGAAAAACTCAATCAGGCCGATGGTATCCACCCCAATGTAGAAGGGCATAAAAAGGTAGCTCAAAATGTCATAAAAGCTTTAACAAAAATTCTTTAAAGCATTTTTTTAGGTTTAATCAAAATTATTCAGCTGCAACAAGCGGTCTATACCTTCTTTCAATAGTCCAAATGTGTCTTCATTAAATGATAGTAAAATATTGGCAGAAATTTTCTGTTCAATGATCAGCCCAAAACTTGCCTTACACACCATTACCAAATCATTTGTTTTTTCAGGTTCTATGGACGAAAACAATCCTTCTACACTTCCTTTATATGTATTTAAAATCTGATATTTCACTTCAACACCCATGATGTTCGATACAGAACCAATGACACCGTTTAGTAAAACATTGGAAACCTCAGATAATACGCCATCCAACATCTCCATATTTTCTGCTACATCAACTTCCAGTCCGGATAAGTACCCAGCAATTAATTGACCGTGAGTATGATTCATAATGAGTTGGCCCAATCCCTTATAGGTTCCAATAAAGGGCAAGGTAACCACATGAACATTTCCTTCCAGTTCAAGGATTTTATAATTCAACTGATTATAGGGCATTATTAATATTTCAGGGACAGTTAACGCCACCCCAATATTTGTCATTTCGGCAAGCATGGAAGTACCTCTTCCTACACCTATATTAACAATTTCCCTTACAGCATCTGTTTGCAATTCAGAAAGCATTTTATTTAAGTTTGGTTCCGGCCCTTCAATCAATTAGTTGAAAAAGACCATAAAATTAGCACTGGTTTTAATACTATCAGTTAACAAAAATATAAAGAAATTTTAGTCCCTTCCCCCTCTTTGCTTTTTATTTTCACTTTTCCTCCCATATTAGTAATAAGTTTGTTGACAATGAGCATGCCCAATCCATGTGATTTTTCACCCCAAAGCCCTACTCTCCTGTACCTATTTACTTCATTAAACAGGTTATTTACCATTTCATTACTCATCCCTATACCCTCATCTTTCACATACATCTCCACCTTTTTGTTGGCCTTACATAGTCCAATGGTAATGGTTGTGCCAGTCTCACTAAATTTCAAAGCGTTGGAAAGTAAATTTGAAAACACGCGCGTGAGTTCATCAGGAAAGATTTCTAACTCAATATTACCTGCTGTATCGTCTAGGAAACGGATATCGATTCCTTTAATATATGCCTGTAAGTGATTGGTTCTAATGAAATCCTGTATAAAAGCAGATATATTTAAACGCTCTCTGTCTGCATCAATATAATGATCCGTACTACTTATTTGGAGTAGTTCAGAAGAATAATCTAGGCCTTCAGTGCATTTATGTATTATTAATTCTAAATAATGATCTAATTTTTTCTGATAGGAAACCATATCCTTTTTTAATTCCATTCTTATCAACGAAGTGGTAGAAAGAATCATTCGCATGGGACTCCTCAGCTCACGTGTTACCATAGAAATGAGATCATTATTTAAAGCAGCAGGACTTTGCTTCCTTTTACCTTGTATTGCTTCAGGATCAACAATAAACCCGTGAACAATTCCCGGTTGTTTCATGTAGAACGAATGCAATAATTTCGACAAACCAAGTTCTTTCCTGTAATCTAAAATAAAAAAAGACGCTGGCGCTCCTTCGCTTGCCAGGTCGCTTAGGCATTCAAAAAATTGTATACTCTCTTCTTGCCCAAGGAACTGTTGACGCCACTCCTGAATAGTTTGCCCTGTTTCCAGTCCTTGTATGTCGTTTCTGAGCACCATAATTTCACCCGTGAGCATGTCTATTTCCAGCTCAGCATAATGATCATTCGGTTGAGTATACCTTCTTTTCGCCGTTATGTTTTCAATATTCAACACAAGATGCATTTTTTTTCATGTAGAAATATCACTCTTTTAAAGTCTAATTTCATAATAAACATTTTATTTTAAGTCAATATAAAGGTATTTTAATACATGTTTTTTTATATAAATAACACATTAATTATCACGCATTCTATACTCCTACTTCGGCAATTAGAGTAACATAACCCTGTATATTACATCTTTATCGATGTATGTATAACAACCCCATGCCCCTAACTGTTTTGGCCACTCCTTCCGCATTTTCAATTACATGTGACATACCCCACAGATTAATTCCACATATAACGCATTAATGGTTATTGAAGTTAAAAAGTATTTATATATTTATTCTAATTTTATTGTAAACCCAAAATCAGCCTGCCATATCATTGCTGATTTTATCAAAAATAACAAAGCATACTGCACATGAAAAAAGTTCTTATCGGTCTTTTAATCCTTGTTCTGCTTGCCGGAGGTTTTTTCATCTACAAAGCATACTTCAGTACTTCAAAAAAAATGAATCCCCTTTATGCACTTCCTCCGGATGCGGCATATATTATGCAATTTGATGATCCTTTCAGTGCCTGGCAGAAATTCAGTAACAGTAAGATCTGGGGTCACCTGAAGACAAATCCCTTTCTTGAGGAAATCACACACTATGCGGACAGCATCAATGAAGTGGTACAAGACAACAGCCAGATTTCCAAGCTGGTAGGATCCCGGCCAATTTTATTATCGGGCCATCCTGTAAAAGGAGAGTTGGAGTATTTTTTCATTGTAGACCTTGAAAATGCATCCCAATTTATGGGCCTGAAAAACTTTCTAATGCCTGTCTTTGAAGAGTATTTTAAGGTTACAATCAGGGATTATCATGGCCATGAAATTCTTGAAATGTATGATGAGGAATATCATGAAACGCTCTATATGGTCATTGTGGAAAACCTTTTGCTGGGCACATACAAGCATGTACTTATAGAAGCCGCACTCGATCAGCTCGCCGAACCGGTCATCGGCAGGGACCTTAATTTTGTGGAGGTAAAGGAAGAATTGGGATATCAGGGACTTTTTCGCCTGTATTTGAATCTGCCTTTGCTCCTCAACCACCTGGCAGACAACTTTGCCGCTGGCGAAACCATTGAAGAATTGAGTAAAGTATTTCGCTACACGGGCTTTGATTTTGACCTTGATGATGAAAAAGGATTAATCACATTAAATGGTTTCACTTCAATGGATGATACCGTCACTTCCTTTTACAACATATTTCATCATGCCGGGGCCGCTGCGCTCACCATTCCCAGTGTCCTCCCACAACGCACAGCCATGATCACCTCCTTTGGCTTTGGAAACACGAATGGCTTTTTTGAGTTTTTGGAAAAAGTAATCAATAAAGACCCGGAAACAGGCAAAACCTATTTTGAAGGGAAGGAAAAACTGGAGTCATTTCTCGATATCAGCTTTGAGGAAAACTTTTTTAGCTGGATAGGTGATGAATTGGCCATTGCACAGATCCACCCCGTAGCCACCGGAAAAAACATTGAATATGCCATGGTGATAAAAAGCAATGACAAGGAGGCTGCTATAGAAAACCTGGCCCTTATTGAAAAACAAATCAAAAAGAAAACACCGGTCAAATTTAAACAGATCAACTACATGGGTTTTACGATCAATTACATGTCGGTTAAAGGTCTTTTCAAACTTATTCTTGGCTCTTTGTTTGAAAAAATTGAAAAGCCCTACTATACCATCATAGATGATTATGTGATATTCTCCAATCACCCTCAGACCCTCAGGGGAATCATTGATGACTACCTGGCAGGAAATGTACTGGCAAAAGAAAGTGAGTTTAAAAGTTATACAGAAAACTATAATACGAAAAGCTCAGCTTTTATTTATGTAAATACAGCATACCTGCTGGCTGGCAGCAAGTCCTTTCTGGATGAGGAAACGTACAAAGGAGCCCGAAAAAATGAAAATTATATTCTTTGTTTTCCCATGGGAGGCATTCAACTCCACCCGGATGGGCCCCTTTATTACAACAAAATTGCACTGCAATTTAAACCCCTTACCGAAGCCGATGAATGGAATAAGGAAATAAAATCATTGTATGAGGGGCCGGAAATAGCGGACGACAGCCTGGCAATGTTGCTCGATTCATTATTCAGCGCAGATAGCGAAGAAGAATTTATTGAAGTGGAGAATATCCTTCCTGATGACCTCGATGCCAACCAGCACACGGAATACTTCGACAATGGGGCCGTCCGGATTGAAGTGTCCCTGAAGGAAGGATTAAAACACGGCGCATACAGGGAATATGACTCCCTGGGAAATATTATCATTAAAGGGCGTTACAAAAATGATATGCAGGACGGACTATGGAAAGAGTATGACACCAACGGAAATGTAGTAAAAAAATTACGGTATAAAGATGACCAACCGCTAAACTAATGATTAGAAAACCACTGGCTCATGTCATTATTGTTGCTTTATTTTTTTATGGATGCAAAAAAGACCCCATACTAGAAGAACCTTTCGAGCCTCCGCTTTGCACGGAAACCTTTCAGGTAAAACCTTTCACACATGAGGTCATCGGCTTCTACCCCGACTATCGCCACAGCAAACTACCTGTGGCCAATATCAGGTGGGAACTACTCACGCGCATTATTTACGCCTTTGCCGTCCCTCAGACTGACGGCCACCTCACAACCTCTTCTCTGAGTGCCGCATCAACCCTCACAGCTGCAGCGCATTCATTCGGTGTAGAAGCTTATGTTTCCATCGGCGGAGGTACTGGTTCTGAGAATTTTCCCCTCGCTATTGAAACACAAGAAAAAAGAACCATCCTCATTCAGGATCTGATGGTATTCATGGGCAATAACTGCTTTGACGGGGTAGATGTTGACTATGAAAAATTTAATACCACAGGAATAGATGCCATTTTTACCCTGTTTATGGAAGAGTTGTATGATGCCATTACCCCCTATGGCTATAAAATTGCGCTGGATGTTTACCCCTCCCAGTGGGGTGGGAAAAAGGTAGATGACAATATTGAGCCCTTTGTGGATTACCTGCACATCATGGCTTACAATTTTTCGGGCAGCTGGTCTGATCCGGGGCCGCATTCATCGTACGAACAGGCCATAGGTAGTGGAAGTGACCAGAACAGCACCGGAATAGCCTATTGGCACAGTTACAGGGCCTGGGACAAGGCCAAGATTATCCTCGGTGTACCTTTTTATGGTCGGAACTTTGATCAAAACGGAGCAGCTATCACGTATGATGCCATCATAGCCATGGATAGTTCGGCTGCCCATGTGAGCCAATGGGGAAATATATACTACGATGGGCTGGATGCCATTGAACGAAAGGCCGGATATATTGTGGCCAACCAATTTCCCGGCATGATGATCTGGGAATTAGCACAGGATGTTGACAACCCGAAATACAGTTTGCTTTATAGGATGGATGCGGTCTTAAATCCCTGAATATTTTTCCGCTCTCCGCAAGTTTTTTCATCAGCCTGCATCTAACTACCAAAACAAAAAAAACAGCAATGAAAAAATTAGCATTATTACTGATTGCCGGACTGTCCATAGGAATGGGCCAGGCTTGGGCACAAAGGGGTATGTCGCCCGGGAATTGCATCCATGACAACAGGCAAAGCGCCAGCATCAACCGTCACGGGCCACAACTGCCTGATCTTACGGATGATCAACAGGAGAAAATAAAGGCGTTGCGGGTAGCTCACCAAAAAAATATGCTGCCTGTGCGCAACAGCCTCCTTGAGAAAAAGGCGCACCTCCGTACGTTGACCACTGTTGATAAACCTGACAAAAAAGCCATCGAAATTACCATCCAAGAAATGAATGGGCTTCAAACCCAAATGCAATTGGCACAGACTGAACACCGCCTGGAAGTACGTGGATTACTGACCGATGAACAGAGGATCATCTTCGACACCCGGCCTCACGGGGGTGGGTTTGGCATGAGCCACAAACCAGGGTACGATCAGGGAAAAGGACAGCGCGGATTAAACCGTTACTGATATTTTTAATCAAACAAGAGGCTGTCTCAAAAGGAAAAAGCATTTTGAGATAAAGGGGACAGCACCCCATATAATACTTTTGAGACGGTCTCTTGTTCATCCTTAAAATCACCTGTGCTTTGAAAGAATTGGTTGACAGATTAAAAAGTAAGGACAAAGTCGCCTATGAAGAACTCATTGACCGCTATAACACCATGGTTTACAATACCAGCATGGGTTTTCTGGGAAATGCAGATGAAGCGGAAGATGCCGCACAGGAAGTTTTTATTACGGTCTTTGAAAAAATACATAAATTTGAAAAAAGGGCCCAACTCAAAACATGGATATACCGGATTACCGTAAATGTATGTCTGCAACAGTTGAGAAAGCGAAAAAACAAAATGAGAAGCATTTTTACAGGTAAGGCCATTAATGAGCCTGCTGACTTCAAACACCCGGGCCTGGTAATGGAGGAAGCTGAGATGGCAAAAATGCTTTACAATGCGCTCCTTGAGCTACCTGATGACCAGCAAACGGCCTTCACCTTGCTAAAACTGGAAGGCCTGAGCTATGAGGAAATCGGAGAAGTGATGAAAAAAAGCAAGTCTTCGGTTGAATCGCTCCTGCACAGGGCAAAATCGAACTTGCGGAAACTGTTAGTCGGTTTTTACGATGAAAATATGAAATATGGATAAGGAAAAAGACATACTGGAAAGCTGGAACGGGCTTCACCTGCACAAAGCGGTTCCGGACGATGAACTCCGGGACAAAATCCTTTCCCGCATAGAATCCGAACAGCCTGTAAGACCATTATTCCGCCACTGGCACTGGGCAGCGGCCATGGTCATCGTCGGGGCCAACTTGTTGAGCTGGTGGGTAAATACGGGTACGCAACAACAGCCCGACAGTGACTACACGCAGGCAACAGCAATGTTCGCCTATGATATTGTCACTTTTATAGATATTACTGAAACTGACATAGACGATGAATAACAAACCACTTTATATCATCATTGCCGTACTGATTATTTTAAATGTGATAAGTCTGGGCATCATTTGGAAACGACCACAAAGACCCTTTATGCGGCAGGGACCCCCCATGAATAATAACATAGAAAGGGTTTTTCAACGCCATCTGGATCTCTCAGCCGCCCAACTATCACAGCTGGAAGACATTTCCGGGCTACACAGAAAAGACATCGGGCTATTGAGTGAAGAACTGCTGAATAAACGGAACGAAATGTTCAAACTCGTAAACGCTGTTTCCCCGGATACCGCCATCATCAGAAACCTCTCGAAAGAAATAGGTATCCTTCAGGCCCGACTGGAAGAGACTAATTATTGGTATATACACCAACTACGGAGTATCCTCAATACAGACCAGCAAAAAGAACTTGACCAATTTCTCGGAAGAATGCACGGTAATATGCAAAGGCAGCACCGGGGCGGAAGGGGGGAAAGGTAAGAGGCCTAAATTTATTATTCGCTTATAGCCTATTGCGACTAAATAATTTGGTGTATGGTAAAACCCTTTTGAGGTTTTCAAAAATCCACCGGAATGATCATCTTTTAGAATAGGTTTTTTTATCAGCAGGACTTGCTGACCTTTTTAACCCAATTTTATCTCTGGCCGGTCATTAACAACTTTATAGTATCCTTCCCAACCAACCCGTCCACTTCTATACTTTTGGCTTTTTGAAAGGTTCTTACTGCTTTGTCTGTCACATTCCCAAAGTATTCTGTGAACTTGTGATAGATCCAGAAACCGTGCCTTGCCAGTGCGCTAGATTCTGTCGAAGAATTTTTCCGGATCATTCTTCAATGCCGTAAGCTGTTCATCATTCAGGCCGGACACCCTCCTTCCGAAAATTTTCCTGATTCTGGCATTAGACGTACCAGCATAGCCCTTTTCCGGCTTAGGGACAAAAGTACTCTCTTTGGATACTACTGCCAGTATCCCCGCCGGGGTGAAGGGATTGGTAATCCCCTTTTGGGGCATACGGGCGATGATGTGGTTGAGCTTGTCGAGCTGGGTTTTGTTGAGGGTTTTAATATAGTTTGACATAGGCGAAAACTTTTATGTAGTAGTTAATTTCAGCAGTCCAATTTGTTAAAAAGGTCTTACAATTTTATAATCGTTTCTTCGTAAACCCGTCATATTCATCCAACAAGCCACGACCATCAACGCCTAATCTCAAGGACCAACTCACTTCCGTTATTAAACTCTGTATCCTTCAACGTCAGTTCTTGTGGTCCATCCATGGAAAACGAAAATGAAGCCAGGTGGTCGTCAAAAAATATGTCCCGGTCCCACAGTTCTATCTTTACATTGTTCCTGTTTGCCGGAACATCAAAAAACAATGTGTTTGGAGCCACGGCCATATTGTCTTTCAATAATAACCATGTTTCCTCCCTTTTCTCAGACGGCAAATTCGGAGTATTGATTTCCTTATCATTCACATACACTTTTACATAAACTTCGGCATTCGAATTTTTATGGTCTGTATTGCTTATGCCTACCCTGGAAAACCTGATTCTGGTTTCCTGCTGAAACATATTATTAAACGAAGCTAATTGGACGTCAAAATTATCCGTTTTTTCTTCCAAAACCTCTGGCACCGGTGGGCCGACTACTACAAAATCCTTCTTTTCAGCATTACCTTCAATAATATAAAAAGGAGTTCCTGTAACCATCCCTTCAATCATGAAAGGAATACCTACCTTTACATTTCCCAAAACAATAAGCGAATCGGGCGGGGAAATAATTTCCAGGGTGGCCCTGTTCAATCTCCATATCCGGTTTTCTATCGGAAGAGTAAAATTACCCTCCATGTCGGTTATACTTGAAAAACTAGCCGATTTTACTTTGTAACCAAAAAGACCAACAGAAGTCCCATCCGGCCTTTTATATCGTAATACACCGTTGATTACTGTGGGTTGCATAAATGAAGGAACAAGAAAACAAAAAGTAAAAACCAGAATAAAGACGTAAACAAAATATTGTAAACCTTTTGGAAGCGTCTTGTACTCTCTGAATAAAAATTCCAACGAAGATTGAAGGACTGCTCTTCCGCGGTTATTAATATTCACATTAGTACTTTCACCTGATGTGCTCACGCTGTTTTCATTTTGCGATCCATCGAGATCCCTGTTCCTTCCCGAACGACGGTCTCTTATCCTATTAAACAAATTTCCAGCCATGGTAATAATGTGTTTTTGTTTCAAACTATATATAATCAAAATTGCAGGGTATAACATTCCCAATCAATACCCAAGGTTGGGTATTTATGGCTTCATTTAAAATATAAAGCTGGGTTTTCCTACCGCAGATTGTTGCAGCAATTATTTAAAAATTTAAGGCATATTATTCCTCCCCTCCTTTTCCTACAACACCCTTTGTTATTATAAGTAAGTCAGGTTAACTTTGCGGCCTTAAAAATTGAGGTATTATGGCTGAATA